>NZ_DASVFL010000316.1:0-4384 GCF_036380075.1 Lentzea sp.
GAGCTCTTCGGTCTGCACCTGCGTGCCCTGGTCCTCGACTCCAACCTGGACCACACCGCGGGAGTCGCGGACAGCCTCGTGCCGGAGAACCTGGCCCTCGAGCGGTCCTTCACCGATTTCGCGGCCTGGTGTCAGCGCACCCCGTCCTGCGTCCTGCACGACCGGGACGTGCCGGCCTTCTGGGACGACCTCTACGCCAAGGCCGCCGCGGGCCAGTTGGGCTGGCTGACGCCCAAACAACTCCGATGGGAGATCTCATGGGCGATGTACGACCCGGCGAGGTGGTTCAGGCTGGCAGAGTTTCTCAAGTCGGCCGCGGAGGGTGCTCCAGCGACCCTGTCGACCCGATCGACGGAGTCGAAGGAGCTGTCGAAAACCACGCAGCCGATCTGGTGCGGTGACTGGCAGTGGAGCGAGGCCGACAGCTACGCGGCGCTGAGCGCGTACCGGGCACAAGCCGAAGCCGTCGCGCCACACACCCGGTTGACCCCGTTCTACGAAGACGTCCTCGCCTGCCTCGGCTGGACCGGTGCGGTGAACAACCCGCAACGTCCACTGCGCGTACCGCACGCCCCGCCGATCCTGATGACCAACAGCCTGCACGACGTGGCCACGCCCTACGAGTGGGCGCAGAACGTCGCCAGCCAACTGCCCACCGCCACCCTGCTCACCTACGACGGCACCGGACACGGCAACTACCTGCTGAGCACCTGCGCCCGTGCAGCGATCGACACCTACCTGCTCACCGTCCATACTCCGGACCCCGGCACACACTGCCCGGCGGAATGGCCCACCGGCGAGCCAACCGACACCACGCGCTCGAACGCGCCCACCATGCGCTGAAGCGCACAACGCTGGAGCAAAACAGCTTCTCGACTCACATTGCAGCAAAGCTTGCTGTTTGGGTTGCATTGGGTTGTGCCGCACGGATGAATGACGCAGTAATCCACCCGTGCGGCAGAACCACTATCAAGGCACCGCGCAACTACAAAAAAACCATGTGAGCCGACCGCTGTGCGGCGACGCCATCGCGATGAACATCGTCATCGGTCCACTCCCGCAGCAGGCTCTGCCCGACTTTCGGACCGGCGTGCCGTAGCGCCGGCCGCGCACCGGTGCCCGAGCCGGGTCGTACGCGGCTCGCCGTCGCAACGCGACGACGAACGCCTCCGCGACCAGGTCGTCGGCTGTGTCGACACCGACTCGTCCCCACGAGGTAGCCGCGCGACCATGGCGCACATCACTCTCGCGGCCTCGCTTCCGCAGCGCTGAACAGTCCGTTCGCAGAACCGTCGAACTGCTTGCAGCAGATCGACCCCCACGCGGTGTCTCCATGGGCGAGGTCAGTTCCTCACCACAGTGACCCGAAGGGGATCTCGCGTTGACACGCTCGCATCTCAGCGCAGAGCCGGCGGCTGCCGTGCCTGCCGCCACGGCAGCCGTTCCCACTCGTCACGCCGCATCTTGAAAAGCAACCTGCTTATCGGCCGGGTTCACGCCACGTCGGGCACAACTGACGAGCGCGGTGATGCAACCGCCATTTCCCGGCCGTCGTCATCTTCACGATGACAGCGCTTTTCCAGCTTCTGCTCCGAAAGGAAGAACCGATGACTGGCGATCACCGACGTGGCGACGCCACTTCCCGCAATGATTCCGCCGAGCAACGCGGCAGAGTGAACGTTCCCCGGCACGGCCTGCCGGGGTCGCCCGAACTGTCGACGCCGGGCAGGCGCGCCTTGACCGGCGACCAGGTGCGCCACCAGCGGGAGCCCCAGTCCCCCACCGACGACCAGATCAGCGGGCGGCGTAGGACCGATGTCACCGCAGTGCCGAACGGTCCCCAGCGAGCGGGTGCCTGGCAGAGCCCTGCCCGACTCCCGGAGCGGGACGGATCTCACCGGCGTCCACCGCACGCCCAAGGCCATCCGGTTTCCGGTCCGGCCGCCATCGGCGTTGCCCGGCCGGTGCCGGCGCAGGTGGAGGCAGTCGGCCCGCGGCAGGGTGGTCCCACGACCAGCCGCGCCGAGCACATGGCCGACGCGCTCGAGCTCAAGGCCGTCCCGATTGCTCCGGCGGCGGCTATGCGCAAGGTCGAGAAGCGCGGAGAGATGGACCCGCTGAGCCTCACCACCGAGATGGAGGCCATCGGCGACGACGTGAAGAAGCGGCGCGAGGTGGACCACACCCTCGCCCGGTTCTCCGCGGTGCACGACGAACTGCTCGAGCAGGAACGCCTACGCGACGAGCGCCGGGCCAAGCTCATGCCGTGGGCCAAGGACGCCGACGATGAAGAACTCGGTGACGAAGCGACGCAGGTCACCGAGCCGGTCGCACTCGACGAGAAACCCGGTGGGCGACGCCCCTCCGGTCACCGGCCGCGGCAGCGCGCGCTCATGCGCGTCGCCAGGATCGGAGCGATCGCGGCCTCGGCCGTGGTGTTCGCGGGGACGGGCGTCGGCTGGGGTGCGATGCGGTGGGCCGACTCCAAGATCCAGAAGGTCGACGCGCTCGGCGGCAACGCGCAGGCGGTCGTGCAGGCCGAGAAGCAGCTCGGTGACGAGAACTTCCTGCTGGTCGGCTCGGACACCAGGGCCGGTGCGAAGCCGGGCGACAACGTCGGCACCCAGGAGGAGGAAGGTGGTGCGCGATCCGACGTGATCATGCTCGCCCACATCCCCAAGGACCGCAAACGCATGGTCGTCGTGTCGTTGCCGCGCGACGTGCGCGTCGACCGTCCCGCGTGCCGCAGCTGGGACTCCGACACCGCGCGGTACGCGGGCCCGCTGGCGCCGGAGAACGGCGTGATGGCGAACTCCGTGTACGCCACCGGCGGACCCGAGTGCGTCGCCAACATGATGACCCAGCTGACCGGCCTCAAGATCAACCACTTCGTCAGCATCGACTTCGTCGGCTTCCGCGAGATGTCCACGGCGATCGGCGGCGTGGAGATCTGCACCCCCACCAAGATCGTCGACGAGAAACTCGGCGTCGTCATCGACAAGCCCGGCAAGCACCTGCTCCAGGGCAACCAGGCACTGCAGTACGTCCGCGCACGGACTGTGGCCGGTGACAGCGGCACGGACTTCGAACGCATCAAGAGACAGCAGCAGTTCCTGTCGTCGATGCTGCGCGGTGTTCTGTCCAACGAGGTGCTGCTCAGCCCGGCCAAGCTCAACAACTTCGTCAACGCGCTCACGAAGTCCACGGCCGGCGACAACATCGACGTCGCCTCACTGCTGGAGCTCGCGACCTCGTTGCAGGGCCTCGACGCCGGCCGCGTGTCGTTCGTGACGATGCCGCACTGGACCGACGACAACAAGCTGATCAACGACCCCAACGACAACATCGAGCGACTGAAGGACGACGACGTCAAAGCGTTGTTCCAGACCATCATCGACGGAACCCCGCTGCCGCAGGAGAAGACCGATACCAAGCCCGGGGAGGCGAGCACTCCTGTCCAGCAGCCGGACACCCAGGTCACCCCCGGAGAAGTTCAGGTGCAGGTGCTCAACGGCGATCCGTCGAACAGCGGCGCTGCCGCCAGGACGTCGAACGCGTTGAAGCAGCAGGGGTTCACAGTCGTCAAGCAGGACAACGCGCCGGAACCGGCACCGAAGACGATCATCAAGTTCGCCAGGGGCAGCGAGACGAAGGCGGCCACGGTGAAAGCCGCGGTGCCCAGCGCGGAACTGGTGCAGGCACCCGAGCTGGGTGGTGCGATCCAGCTGGTGATCGGGAAGAACTTCGACGACAAGGTCCAAGCACCTTCCGCGGGCGACCAGCAGGGCACCCCGCAGCGAGAAACCCAGGCGCAGCCGGGACTCGACCTGTCCGTCGTGAACGCCGCACAGAACCCGTGTGCGGCAAAGTGATCCACCTGCCGTGGTGGCACCGATGCCGCTGGACGCACCGTGCTGACTGCGACGCGTCCAGCGGCTTCCCCACGGCATCGTCAGCGGGAACGACGATCTCCGCACATCCGGGCGGGACTCACAGCGGGCAAGGAACGAGTTCCACGCTGATCCAACCGGGCTCGGTGATCGGAGACCACAGCTCGGAGGAGTAGTCGTACTTCTCGACTTCTCCGCTCCAGTCCAGCCTGAACAGGGCGTCCGTCGTCAGGGCGAAAGTCTGCCCGCTGTCGCCGATGGGCTGCCATCCCGTGCCGTCGAGGTAGAGCCAGGCATCGGTCCCCAGCACACCGGTGGCGACCAGCCCGTAACCGCCGGCATAGATGTTCCCCGCACCCGCACCGATGCGAACCCACCCGGTGGAGACGGTCCACTCGAAGACCGCGCCGCGGTCCATCGAGAGACCGAAGAGCGCCTTCTCACCCACCGCGAACTCGCTGCCGCCCGCACCTACCCGCGTCCAAGTCCTGTTC
>NZ_DASVFL010000317.1:0-2151 GCF_036380075.1 Lentzea sp.
GTGGACGAAGTTCTGGCCCAGTTTTTTGGTCGGGCGGATGTCCAGCTCGTTGGCTAGACGGCGGACTTCGGCGGGTCCCAGCAGGCTCACGTCCTGCATTCTCGCAGGTGGGTTTTGTCTTGGTCCTGTTGCGTTGGCTTCGTGCCTGTTCCAGCGTGGGCGTGCAACTCGGACGAAAGAGCGGGGTACATCGCCGCTCCGCGACGATTGCGATTGGGGCTTGACTTCGGGGCCCTTGCGAGGCGCTTGGTCGGCCGGAAAAGGCCGGTAGCTTCGCGACCGGCCGAGCCACGAGTGGTAGCACCTCGCACCCAAAGTCAAGCCCCAATCGCCAAACCACGGGTGGGCCCACCGGCTCTGATCGGCGTAAGGGGTGACGGCTCGCCTTCGGCTTCGCTTGGAAGTGCGGGGGTCTTGTCGGCTCGCTTCGCATCGCCCTGTCCTCCTTGGCGTACTCCTCGTCCGGCCCGGTCCGATAGGTTCTCCGCGAAGCTCCGGAAGACCTAGGAGGGTTCGTGGAGTTGCGAGTCCGGGACGGCCGCGCCGTGCTCGCCGGGGAGGACGAGTCCGGTGAGCGCGAGGTCGATCCGCACAGCCTGCCGCTCGGTGCCGATCTCGCTGAGGCCCTGCACGAGTGGGCCAAGGTCGCGGATGCGGTCGTGCGGACCGAGACGCCCGCTGACGGGGTGGCCAACGCGTTGATCGCCCGGCGGGGGAAGCAGCTGGCCGGGCGGATCGCCGCTGTCATGAACTCGCCCGTGCTGTACACCGATCCGGTCACCGGTGAGCTGGTCAGCGTCGACGCGCCCGAGTCGCCTGCCTCGGCGGGGCCGGAACCCGAGGTCCTGAGCGAGGAGGAGCCCGAGCCGACGCCGTGGGGGACCGGGCTCACGGTCAGCCTCATCACGGCCGCGATCGTCACGGTGACCGTGGTGTCGCTGTCGCTCGGGCTGGGTGAGACCAGTCGGTGGCTCGCGCTCGTGGCCAACGTGCTGGTGGTCGGTGGGCTGGCGCCGTCGGTGTGGCTCGGGCGGCGGGTGCCGGTGTGGCGGTGGGTTGCCTACGGGGTGGTGGCCGGGGTGTTGGTGGCCTGGCTGTCGTTGATCCTGACGTTGCTCTAGAGAAGGGCGTAGAACGCCACGGCACCTGCCGTTGCCACGTTGAGCGAGTCGACGCCGCTGGACATCGGGATGCGGACGGCCAGGTCCGCGGCGTCGATCGCCTCGTCGGTCAGGCCGGGGCCCTCCGAGCCCAGCAGGACGGCCACGCGGCGGCCTCGCAAATTGGCATCTGCAAGATGCAGGGCGGAGGGGCGCGGGGTCAGTGCGGCAACTGTGAACCCCTTGTGCCGCAACATGTTCAGCGCCGCGGGCCACTCATCCGTGGTAGCGAACGGCACGCGCAGGACGTGGCCCATCGAGACCCGGACGCTGCGGCGGTACAGCGGGTCGCTGCAGCCGGGGCCCAGGACCACGCCGTCGACTCCCAGGGCGGCGGCGTTGCGGAAGATCGAGCCCAGGTTCTCGTGGTCGCCCACGCCCTCCAGCACCGCCAGGCGGGTGGAGCGGTCGGCCAGCTCGTCGAACCGGACGGCGGGGGCCCGGTCGGCGGCGGCCAGTACACCCCGGTTCAAGTGGAACCCCACGACCGACGCCATAACCTCTGCTGACGTCACGTAAGCGGGAACGTCCAGGTCAGAAAGGTCCAGCGCCTCGATCCTCCGCCGCACCCCGAGCAGCCCGCGCACCGGGTACGGCGAAGCCAGCAGACGTTCCACGACCACCACGCCCTCGGCGATCACGAGACCCCGCCCGCCCGGCCGGTCCGGCCTGCGGTCGGCCGTCGAGAGGTCCCGGAAGTCGTCCAGCCGCACGTCGGCCGGGTCGTCGATCTCGATCACTGTCGCCACGCCGGAAGTTTCGCATCCGGACCGAGGGGAACAGGCGAGGTAGTCCGGAGAGTCGAACCGCACGCGCCCGACCAGCGGATGATCACTGGTTGTTACCTCCACGTGACAGAGAGCACCGTTTTGGGCGATGTAAAGGAGGTTTCGCCTGTGTCACGTTGGGCGTTCCGCCTGCCCGCGCCCACCGGCGCCGAGCGAAGGGGTAGCGGCATGGGAAGTGAAGTGTCCAGCCGCACGTTCACCAG
>NZ_DASVFL010000318.1:0-32126 GCF_036380075.1 Lentzea sp.
GTGCCATCAGCCTGCTGGGGGCGCGGTGCCCCCGATCAGATTGCCGGGGGTATGGGGGCGGAGCCTCCAGGTGGAAGCACGCAACCGCAAGCCCGCCGCCCGCAAGCCGACCACCCGCCCGGCCGCGGCAAGGCAAGGCAAGGCAAGGCACGGCACCCGCTAAACCGCCGAAAACCGAACCCGCCGCTCCCCGGCGTCAGCCTCAACCAACCGAACCCGAACCCGCTCCCCCTCAGGCAACCCCCGCCCAGCACACTTCGCCAACACCGGAGGCGAAGCGACAAAAACCTCAGCCTCGTCCTCGGAGGCCCGCAAAACCACAGCCTCGAACTCCTCCCCCACCCGACCAGCCAGAACCCAAGCCTCAACCAGGTCCAAGGCAGCCCGATCCACCTTCGAAGCAAGAGAATCCGAAGCCCCCATCAACGAAGGCAACTGCGGCAACGCCTCGACCAACCACTCAGGCAACTCCTGACCAGCGGTAACAGCCAGACAAACCTCAGCAGCGAACCGGTCCACCAACCGCCGCAACGGCGCGGTCACGTGCGTGTAGGGCGCGGCGACACCGGCGTGGCTGACCACGTCAGGAACAGACCCGTTGAAAGCCGTGTACCCAGCCCCGCGCAACAACCGGGTCGCATCGGTGAACAACGCCAACGCCTCAGGCGTGGAAGCGTCCAACCCGGCCAAGAACGCCCCGGGCGACAGATCCGCAGGCCACGACACACCCAAAGCAGCCGCGGACTTCCGCAACGAGGCCACCGCCTCGGCGTCCGGATCAGGCAGCGTCCGCAGGATCCCGACCTGGGCTTCCAGCATGATCGAGGCAGCCGCCATCCCGGTCATCAGCGAGATCTCGGCGTTCCACGAGTCCACGTCGGCCCGCGGCCGCGTGACGAGCTTCCACCCGTCGCCGTCCTGCTCGATCTCCTGCTCCGGCAGCTGGAGCTCGATGGCACCACGCTCGCGCGCGTAGGCACGCCGCAACGGTCCGAACTCGGCCAGCGCGGCAACGGAGGGGTGCGGGTCGCCGGCGTCGAACGACTTCTGCACGGACTCGTAGTCGAACTGGGCGACGGACCGCACCAGCGCCCGCCGCATCTCGACCTCGGCGGGAATGCCGTCGGCACCGCACTCGAAGGTCCACAGCACGGCCGGCCGCACCACCCCGGGCAGCAGCGACGCCGCGCCCTCGGACAACACGGTCGGGTGCAACGGCACGTTGCCGTCGGGCAGGTAGACGGTCTGGCCGCGGCGCCGCACCTCGGCGTCCAGCGGGCCGCCGGGCGTCACGAACAGCCCGAGGTCCGCGATCGCGTAGTGGACGACGAACCCGTCACCGGACCGCAGAACGCACAGGGCCTGGTCCAGGTCTTTGGCACCAGGCGGGTCGATCGTCACCAACGGCAACGAGGTGAGGTCCGGGCGGTCTCCCGGCGAACGGGAGACCGCCGCCTCGGCCTCCGCCAGGACGTCGGCGGGGAAGGCGGACGCCAACCCGAACTCCGTCCGGATGCCGTCGAAGTCCAGGTCAGCACGCCCAGTGCGGATCACGAAAGCCACCCGCACACACTAGGCCCTGTCCCGCAGATCTCGTCCGCGACAGTCGCGGCCGAGGGCCCCGGAGACGGCACCGCCGCAACGCCCGAATACGCCCGGTATGAGGGCGCCGCGGCGGCACCGCCTCCGGGACGCTCGACCGTGACTCTCATCGAACGGATCTGCGGGACAGGGCCTAGGCCGTCAGTCGTCGTCCCCGCGGTACTGGCGGTCGGCCTCGTCGGCGGACCGGGTCCGCTCACGGGCGATCTCCAGGGCACGGGCCGCGGTGGCCTCGTCCGGGTACGGGCCCATCCGGTCCGGCCCCTTGCAGCCCTTGCCCTGCTCCACCGTCTGGTGGGTCAGGCAGTAGTACCACCCGCTCGAGTCGCTCATCTGCGTTCGCCTCCCAATGGCGCCGGGAATCCCCTCGGCGGCGTTGACTGGTTGGCGTTGGCGTACTCCGACGGGATCGGATCCAAACACGACACCAGCACCGTGCGGTCCTCGGCGTTCTCGATCTTGCGGCCTGAGCGGTCACGGTAGACCAGGGAACCGTCGGAGTCGATCTCCATGATCGCGCCGACCTCGGCCAGCTGTTCCTCGTCGAGGTCGCCGAGCTTCTCGTAGCGCGACGGCACCACCCGGTAGATCGGCCACTTCAGGTGGCCGTAGGTGCGGTGGAACTCCGCCATCAGGTGCGTCAGGTGCTGCTGCCACGGCAGCGGCATCGACTCGGCCAACGCACGCGGGATCACCACGTAGTCGGACGACACACCGGGCGGGCCGGACGCCACGTAGTCACGCACTGGTGTGCTCGACGCGGGCGGTCCGGAAGGCCTCGGGATGGGGTCGTGGTTGAACATGAAGCGCCTCCCCGCGATCTACACGCCCGGCCGGACGGCCAGCGGCATCAACTCGTAATAGTCCCAGTTGATCTTGCTGATCTTCACGACGTCACCCGTCTGCGGCGCGTGGATGTACTCGTCACCGCCGAGGTACATGGCCACGTGGTGCACGGTGCGCGGGTTCGACGTGTCGGTCGCCCAGAAGATCAGGTCGCCTGCCTGGGCGTCGCGCACCGGGAGGTGGGCGCCGCCCTGCTCGTACTGGTCGTTCGCCACGCGCGGGATCTTCACGCCGGCCGCGCCGAACGCCTTCACGAGGATGCCGGAGCAGTCCCACGCGTCCGGGCCGTTGCCGCCCCACAGGTACGGCTCGCCCAGCTGCTGCTTGGTGAACTCGATGGCGATGCCCGCCGCGTTCGACGCCAGCAGGAACTGGCCCGCGCCCGCGCCGCAGCCCGCCGGGTCGGCGATCTGCCCGAGCTCGCCCAGCAGGAACGCCGCCATGGCCTCCCAGTTGTGGTACCGGTCGGGGAACGCCGAGCGCTCCACCGCCTGGGCGGAGTCACCGGGGCGCTTGTTCTCCCAGTCCGGCACCTTCAGCAGCACGTCGTAGAACTTGTTGATCGCGTACGTCGGGTCGGTCACCTCGGCGGGCGTTCCCCAGCCCATCGACGGCCGCATCTGGAAGATGCCGAGGGAGTCGCGGTCGCCGTAGTTGAGCGGGCGCAGGCCGGACTCGGTCATGCCGGCCTGGATCGCGACCTGCCACGCGAGCGGCGGCAGCTTGCGCTCCTGGCCGATGGAGATGATGCGCGCGACGATGTTGCGCTGCTCGTCGTTGAGCCGCGACGCGTCGTGGCTGCCCTTGTCGCCGCCGCCGGCCTCCCACGGCCCGATGGCCGCGTTGCAGCTCATCTTGACGAAGTTGGCGTTGACGGCCGGGTTCGTCGAGTTGCTGACCACCTGCGTGACGCCCGACGTCGCCACCGCGATCACGACGATCGCGACGAGGGCGCCCACCACCAACATCACGCGCATGGGTCAGTCCGCCTTCGTGTAGCTGTTCACACGCCATTCCTTGGCAGGCGTCTTGACCAGCGTGATGACGACCTTGCCGGAGTCGGTGCCCACCTCGAAGTCGGCGGAGGACACGAAGGACTTCTTCGCGGTGACCCGCTGGGTGATCCTGGTGGGCACGTTCTTGGGGTCGATGGTCGCCATCTGCGCGAGGAACTCCTCCGTCGTGTACGGGCGGAGCTGCGCGAGCCACTTGTTGACGTCGTTGTCGGGCGGCGGCTTGATCCAGTTCTCGGCCCACAGCTCGGCGATCAGCTGCGCGTCGGCCTGCGGTGGCGCCGCGGACGCCGAGATCGACGGCGGCGGCAGCTTGGTCGGCAGCGAGGCGCCGCTGGACGGCAGCTGCCCCACCTGCGTGCCTTGCGCCGACGTCGTCGGCGGGGCGGCGGCGTTCTGGCCGGCCGGCCCCCGGTCGAGCAGCTTCGGGACGATCACGCCGAGCGCGACGACGACCACCACGAAGATGATGATCGAGGCGCCCAGGTGCCGCGGGGAGCGCAACGGCCAGCCCCACAGCCTGCGGTAGACCGCGGCACGGCCGCGGTTGGTACGGATCGGCATCTACGCTCCCCTCTCAGCTGTTGTCTCGTACTTCGAAGCCGCGCGACGGCCGGTAGATCACGTGCACCGGGCGTCCCGCCACCACTTCCGTCTCGGCCCGGCGCGGTTCCTGCACCGGGACGTAGGCGCTGTTGGTGACGTTCGACCGCGACGGCACGAGCACCGAGTCGTCGACCCTGTCCCACTGCCGGTCGGTGACCGTCGGGCTGTCCACGACCCGCGACCGCGCCGGGGGCAGCGCCGCCGGTCCCGACCCCGCGGGCAGCGCGCCCGACCGGACGCCGGAGGAGTCACCCCCGCTGACGATCTGACCGTTCTGCGAGGTGCGGTCGAGCCGCTGCGCCGTCGCCACGACCGGGCTCGACGCCTCCGGGCGCACCCGGCCGCGGCCGCGCTGCGGCACCTCATCGCCGGCCTCGTTCTCCCGCACGGAGTCCCAGAACTCGTCCTGCGGCGTCGGGCCGTTCTGCTTCTTGCGGCCCATCATCTTCGACCAGACACCGCCGCTCATCGGCAGCACGTTGCTCGCCGAACCGACCGACATCTCGACCATCTGCCACATGCGGCGCAGCGGTTTGCCGATCACGAAGCAGACCAGTGTCAGCATCAGGCCGAGCAGCGTCCGCGTCAGCAGCGACAACCCGGTCGCGTTGAAGATCGCCTGCAGCAGCAGCGCGTGGACGCCCGCGAGCACCGCGAGGACCAGCACGTTGAACACCGTCACGGCGGCCGCGCGGGCGACCTTGCGCAGCAGGTCGTGGTGGATCAGCGCGACGAGACCGATGAGCGGCCCGGCGAGCGTGAGGATGCGCAGCAGCAGCTGGGCCAGCAGCACCGCGGCCTTCGCGAACAGCTGGAACAGCGAGAACGCGATGGACTGCAGCAGCGCGAGGAACCCCGCGCCGGTGCGGCTGCCGTCGGTGCCGTCGAAGTAGCCCTTGGCCGTGCCGAGCTGGCCCTCGAGGGCCTTCCACTCGTTCTTCTTGGCGTCGAGGGCGGCCTGGTCGCCGTCCTTGCCCTCGGCGATCTCGGCCGTGGTCCACGCCTGGGCCTTGAGGATGCGCGGGCCGAACTCGGCGGCCTGCGGTGCCTCCGGCGTGCCGAACGCGCCCCGCAACCAGCTCTGGTAGACGACGGCGTCGTGCAGCTTGGTCGGCAGGACGTGCAGCGTGCCCTGGTCCTCCGGTGCCTCGATGAACCCGGCCTGGATCTCCGAGGTCTTGGAGACCAGCGTGTTGTCGAGGAGGTTGTAGAACTGCGGCAGCGCGAGCGTCGACGTGGCGAGCCACATCGCGGCCAGCGCCCAGAGCCCGCGTTTGGAGATCGCGGCGAAGTCGCCGGTCCAGATCTGGCGGAACATCAGGATCGCGAGCAGCAACGCCACCAGGCCGAACCAGCGCAGGTAGACGTTGTCGTAGACCTTCTGCACGCCGTTGTTCACGGCGTCGTCCAGCGGCACCAGCAGACCGCGGCCCATCACCGTGTAGTGCAGCGCGTTCGTGGCACCGACGATGTTCTTGCCGACGCTGAACAGCTCGTTGCCCACCCACGTGTCGAGCGTGGAGTTGGCGTCGGGCAGGACGTTGCACTTGGAGTTGTAGGTGTGCCAGACCATGCCCGCGTAGCCGTAGTCGAGGTACGGCGAGCCGGGCAGGCCGTTGCCGACGGGCGGGTCCAGGGCGCCGACCATGCCGGCACCCGGCCGCTCGGGGTTCGGCGGCTCGCAGGATTGGGCGTGCGCCATCGGGGCACCCATGAACACCTGGAGCGCCAGGAGCGCGGCGACGACGCCGACCCTCTTGGCGCGCACCGACACGCGCAGCGCGAACCGCCGCCTCGCCCAGAGCAAGGCGGCGACCACGAGCACGATGGTCAGCGCCGTCATGCGCCGCCGCCCCGGTGGCGGGTGTTTCCGTCACCGTGGCCCACGAGGTGGGCCTCGTCTTCCGCGAGTCCGAGCTCCATGTCCGCCGCCAGTTCGTCGTCGATCTCGTCGGGCACGTAGGCGGGCGGCTGGGGAGCCGCGTCGTCCTCGGGCTTCACGAGCTCGCCGCCGCTGTCGCGCTTGGCGTCGGGCGTCGTGTCGAGGGCGTTGCGCAGGTGTTCGAGGTGCGGGCCGCTGAAGTCGATGCGGATCCGCTCCACGCCACCGGCGCCGTCACCGAAGATGAACTGCCGCGGCGCGCGGTCGCGTTCGGTCGCCGTGCGCTCGCCACCGGGACGGCGGCCGAGGGAGGCGACGACCTGCTCGTACCCGGCGCCGATCGGCACCTTGAGCAGCCGCAGCGCGTCCGCCTGCGCTTGGTCGTCGTCGAGGCGGCCGACGAAGACCGAGTCGAGCAGCGCGACGAAGCCCTGGATCTTCAGGAAGTCCGCCGGGATCTGCGACGACAGCAGCACGCGGACGTTCCACTTGCGCGAGTCGCGCGCGAAGCGGTTCATCAGCACGCGGCCGGTCGGGACCTCGGAGAGGAAGAACGCCTCGTCGATCCAGACGCCCTTGCGCTGGTCCTTCGGCTTCTCGTAGATCGAGCGCTGGGTCAGCCAGGCGGCGAGGTTGAGCATCTCGACGCCGAGCGACTCCGCGTCCGTCCAGTGCTCGCGGCCGACGCCGTCCTTCGGCAGGTTCAGGCCCGCCATCGTCAGGACGGTGAGGCGGTCGTCGCGCACCTCGTTGTACGGGTCGTGGTTCTCCTCGGGGATCAGCAACGACATGCGCTCGCGCATCTCGTCGAGGAAGTCCGCGACGACGACGGCGTGCTCGTGGTGCTCGGACGCGTCCCGGCGCAGCGCCTCGAAGACGAGACCGGGGTGGGCGTCGAAGCGGCCGCCGACCGTGCGGACGGCGCGCAGCAGCACGATGCGCGTCTGGGGCAGGCGGGCGACCTCGAACGGCAGCAGACCCGTGAGCACGTCCAGCACCAGGCGGCGGCGGGTGGCCGCGGCCAGCGCCTTCTCGCGGCGCCAGGCCCGTTCGGGGTCGTCCTCGTCGAGGAAGTGCTCGATCATCGGCTCGGCGACCACCCGGTACGGGTTGAGGATGCCGGGCTGGGCGTTGAGCAGGTTGATCGGACGGGCGTACGGCCGCAGCTCCGGCAGCTCGCACAGCGCCGATAGCGGACCGGACGGGTCGAGCAGCGTCCAGTGCGCCCCGGCCCGCAGGGTCTTGTAGACCATGCCGCCGCCGAGGAACGACTTGCCGGCGCCCAGACCCGCGACCATCGCCGTCAGGCCCGAGGCGTCGCGGAGCTCCTGCGCCATCCACGGGTCCCACGCGACCGGGCGGCGGGTGGCCGTGACGGTCTCGCCGAGCAGGATGCCGCGGCGGTCACCGACCTCGGCCGTCGCCGTGGGAACCGCCGAGGCGGCCCACAGCACGCTGCCGCGGCGCAGGTACGCGCCGCTCGACAGCGGTTCGCCGGGGATGAACTCGCGGGCGATCGCGTACTGGGCCTCGGGGTGCTCGATGGCGACCTTCGGCTTGTACAGCTCCAGCAGCGACTGGGCCAGGCGCAGGGCCTCGCGCTCGGTCGGGCCGCTGACCGCGAGCCGCCACCACGAGCGCACCCGGGTGCCGAGCGCGGTGAAGCCCGACGTCATCTCGTCGTCGATCTCCAGCACGCGACCGGCCTGGCGGGCCAGCGACTGCGGCGGCTCGAGCTCGTGCTCGTCGGTGTAGTGGCGGACCTGCGAGCGGACCTTGCTCATCTGCCGCGACAGCTCGCCCGAGACCTCCTCGGGCTTGCGCACGTAGATGCGGGCGGACCACTCGATGGACGCCGGCAGCCGGTCCGCGCGCTGCACCCACGGGTCGTCGACCTCGGGGATCTGCAGGCCGTGCATCAGCCCGACCGTGAGCACGGCGACGTGCCGCCGGATGCCCGCGTTCGAGCCGGTGCGGCCGCGCACGGTCACCGTCGGCGAGTAGGGCTCCTGGTGGAAGTCCGCCGCGTCGGTGAAGCTCGCGAGGTCCTCCGGCTCCCACGCGGCGCCGGGCACGGCGGGCATGTTGCGCGGCGCGGGCAGGCCCAGCGAGCACGACCGGTGCATCAGCCAGGACATCTCCTCGGCCGTCGCGGGACGGCCTTCGAGACCCGCGGACCCGATGACCTGGTCGAGGTGCTCGACCTCGGAGTCCAGCGCCACCAGCTCGGCGTCGACGGCGTCGGGGAAGACCTTGCGCAGCACGGGGGCCGCGCGTTCGACGGCGCGGTCCATCATGTTGCGGGTCTGCACCTGGACGCCCAGGTAGACCTCTTTCTCCGCCATCGAGCGGCCCATCAGCTGCTGCTGCTCGCCGACCATGTAGTCGTCGAACGACAGCGTGCCGGGGGTGTCCGGCAGGCGCTTGACGGCGTTGTGCACGTGCGCCTCGGCCCACATGCGGATCGGGTACGGCCGCGTCGTGACCCGCAGGTGCATCCAGCGGCCCTGGAGCTCGGCGTACTGGCCCGCGATGGCGGCGATCAGGTCCTGGCGTTGCGAGTCGCTGCGGAACGACCAGCGCTGCGGCGCGAGCCGGTACCAGGCGTAGACCTCCTGGCCGGTGCGCAGCAGGTGCCCGTCGATGCTGCGGGCCGCGATCGACGGCGTGTAGCTCGGCACGGCCTGCTCGCCGGGCAGGCGGCGGCCGCGTTGCGAGTACGCCGCCCGCTCCCGCTCGCGCGGGTCGGCCGCGGCGTGCTGGGCGATGTGCTGAGCGGAGCGACGATCACGGTCTCGCCGGCGTCCGAACACCGCGAACCTCCTTCTTACGGCTGGCTGACGTCCGGCGGGGCTGCGCCTGCTGTCTCGCCCGTTGTTTCCTGCTCAACTTGGGACGAGGCCGCTGCGGACTGACCCGGATCCGGGCGGCGCTGGCCGCTCCGCCGGTGCTTGCCGTGCGCTCTCGAGGTGCGGTGAGTTCGCGGACCCACATCGACATGACCGCCGTGAGGGGCCGTTCGTGGCTGATCCGCTGCGTGATGAAACGGGTGAGGATGATCGTCGCGACGAGGGCCCACGCGGTCGAGAAGAACCCGAACCCGACGCCCATCTGCCGTTCGATCGTGAGCACGACGAGGAAGACGACGATCCCGACGCCCCACGCGACGTATCGCGCGCGCCAGGGGAAAGTCGCTTTGGGCGGACCGAGCCAGACGGCGTCGACCCGGTAGACCTCGTCGTCGGTGCGGACCCGCACGTGTCAGCCTCCGACGAACAAGCCGGCGAGCCACTTGCCGATGTTCGACCCCGCGTCTGTCGTGACGGCGAGGCCGATGATGGCCAGTGCGACGATCACGCCACCGAGGCGGCGCATGACGCCCGCGTTGTCGCCCTTGCCACCGCCCAGCCAGAGGAGCAGCAACGCGACGGTCAGGAGGAGCAGCGGGACGATGTTGCCCAGGATCCAGTCGCGGACATTGCTTGTGCCCGGTACCTGCGGCTGCTGCTGAGCGAGTGTCACCAGGTCCATGGCGGTCATTTGGTACTCCAGAGTGCGCTCGGGCTTGCGCTACGAGTAGAACACGAGTTCGTCACGACGTGTGGGGCTCTTGCTGCGGGCTGTCGATCATCTGGCCGTTCCCCCCGAGGAGAATTACGTCTAATCTGGCCGACACATCATCACCGAGGAGAGGTCGGCGGGGAACACCCGGTTCGAGATTCTCTCCCTCGCCGACAAGGTTCACCCGACTGCGAACGCCCTGGTCACCCACAGTGCGTGCATTCTAAACCCGCGCACGTGTCCACCCCGGGTGAGCGTGCAGATCGGCCGGTTCGCGACCCCGGCGGGTGTGCGGCCCGGAGCCACGACTCCGAGGAGATTCGCACATGCTCGAACCTGACCTCGTGCCGGACGGAAGTGTGGACGGAATCACAGCCTCCTCGGGGGCTCCAGGCATCGCTGAGCCTACCGGGCAGAGCACCCAATCCCGGCGTCGGGTCCAGCGGACCATCAACTTCGACCGGTCGGTGTTGGAGCGCGCGCGTGCGGCGGCCACGTACCTCGCGTCCTACGAACCGCAGGCGGGCGTCCGGTCGCTCGCGGACATCGTGAACCCGGCGGTGCTGGCCTACGTGACGGAGCTCGAGGAGCTGTACAACGGCGGGGAGCCGTTCCGGCCGGTGCTGCGGATGCCGTCGGGGCGCCCGGCGAACCGCTGAGCCCCCGGCGGTCGCGCTCGCCGGGGGCTCAGCCGTTCGTCCGGATGCGGGTCAGGACAGGCCGGTGATCCTCCAGAGCCAGCCGGTGTTGGCGTAGTCGGGGCTGACCGAGCCCTTGCCCCAGAAGTAGTCGTTGTAGCTGCCGTACTGCCCGGTCGACGGCACGTAGACACCCGCGGTCGCCCAGCGCACGGAGGCGGGCTGCGTGTCGATGCTGGCCTGCGCCCACGCGTCGCGGACCTTCATCGGGTTGTTCCACCACAGGAACGGCGAGCGCCACATGTAGTGGCCGAACTTCTCACCGTGGTTGGTGGAGTTGTAGCTGATCGTGGTGAAGCTGTTGATCTGGTGCAGGCCGCGGAAGGCCTGGTTCCAGCGCTGCGCCCACGTCTGGCCGCCGGTGACGTCCTCGAGGATCAGGCACGTGAAGAGGCTCATCCACTCGACGTCGTTCTGACCCCAGCGCGCCTCGGTGTTGGAGAGCTTGGTGTCGTTGTGGTTCGAGCAGCCGGTGAAGAAGAACCCGGTGCCGGAGCCGTGGCCCTGCCAGTAGGTGAGGTCGACGTTGTCGGCCCAGTTCGTGTCGTTGCCGCCGGCGAACGCGGGGTCCTTGAAGTCGCTCTCCCACGCGTTGCCGTCGAGCCACTTGAACTGGCGCGCGATGCCGTGGCCGCTCGCCTCGTTGTTGAAGCTGTTGACGTTCGTGACGGTGTTGGGCAGGCCGGCGCAGTTGCCGGTGCCCTCGCTGCCGACCTGCGTGCCGGCGGACTGGGCCTTGAACTGGCCGGACGCGTCGGGACGCGGTTCCTGCCCCGGCCCCGGCTGCGGCAGCTCGGCGCCGACCGCGGCGGGCAGCGTGATGCCCTGCGGGGCGCCGCCGTCGTCGGTACGGCCGGTGCAGCGGAACGACGGCTCCACCTTGTCGGCCTTGGCGTCCAGCGGTGCGGCCTCGTAGACGTAGCTTGCCTCGGCCTTCACGCCCGCGCCCAGGAACTTCTGGCACAGCTTGGTGCCGTAGGCGAGGTCGTTGACCTTGACCGTGCCGATCTTGTCGTAGGTGCTCGCGGCGTGGCTGACCGCCGTGACGCCCTGCGCGTCGAACGAGACGCGGATGTTCGCGCCCTCTCCCTCCAGCGGGATGCCGCCGAGCTGGAACGTGTACGAGACGCTCGTGTCGAGGTTGGCGGTGAGCGCCGTCCTGCCGTTGGGGTCGGACAGCTCGAACGTCGTGTACTGCGCGGTGGGCGTCGCGTTGTCGGGCAGGACGCCGGCGGCCCGGAGGCCTTCCTGGGCGCGCTTGGCGGCCTCGTCGGTGGTCACGGTCTTGATGCGCTTGAGCGCCTCCGTGTCGAGCGCGGTCTGCGTGGTGGCGTTGCCGTCCTCGTCCGGCCTGCCCTGTCCCTTGTCGACGGTCGGCAGGTACTGGTAGCGCTGCTCGTCCGCGAAGGACACGACGCCGGCCTCGGACCTCTGGACGTCCTTGAGGCCGAACGCTCTTTGCAACCTCTGCGCCTGTTCCTGGTCGAGACCGGAGCTCTTCACCCCGTAGACGGGGAGCTCCGTCTCCGCCGCGGTCGCGACCCCGGCGGCGCCGGCGGTGACGAGGCTGGACAGGGCCAGCACCACCATCAGCTTGCGTTGCTGCATGTCTCTTTCCCTCCCTTGGGGACGGCCGGCTGCAGGGGCCGACCGTCTGACAGGAGGATCTGAGGCGGGGTGCGGTGATACCGGGAGTGGACAGCCGGCCTCCGCGCTCCACTCGAACAGCCGAACTTCTGTAACGCCTCCGGGCGATGGGGTGACCTAGAGGCGGACACCTGGGTACTTGATGCCCGCACCGGTGTTCAGCACGACCACTTCGTCGTCCCGGCCGAGCCAGCCGGTCTCCCGGAGCTGCCTCACGGCGCTGATCGTGGCGGCACCCTCCGGGCAGAGGAAGACGCCTTCGAGCCGTGCGGTCTCCTCGCGGTCCCGGGCGATCTGCTCGTCCGTGACGGCCACCGCGGTGCCATCGGTTTCCTCGATGGCGCGCAGGATGATGAAGTCCCCCAGCGGTTTCGGCACGTTGATGCCGAACGCGCTGGTGTAGGCGTCGTCCCAGAAGGTCGACTCCGGGGCGTTCGCCTCGAACGCCCGGACGATCGGCGCGCAGCCGGTGGACTGGACGGCGACCAGCCGCGGCAGCTTCCCGTCGATCCAGCCGAGCTCCCGCATCTCGTGCAGCGCCTTGTGGATCCCGATCAGCCCGACCCCGCCGCCGGTCGGGTAGACGATCACGTCGGGGACGCGCCAGCCGAGCTGTTCGACGATCTCGTAGCCCATCGTCTTCTTGCCCTCGATGCGGTACGGCTCGCGCAGCGTCGAGGCGTCGAAGAGGTCGACGTCCGCGAGGGCCTTGCCGGCGTCGGCGATGGTGCCCGGCACGATCCGCAGTTCAGCGCCGCTCGCCTCGACCTCCTCGCGGGTGATCAACGGGGCGTCCTCCGGCATGGCGATGACGCTCCGCAGACCCGCGCGGGCGGCGTAGAGGGCCCACGCCGCGCCCGCGTTGCCGTTGGTCGGCATCTTGATGCCCTCTATGCCCAGCTCCTTGGCCCGCGCGACCCCCACCGCGGCGCCGCGGGCCTTGAACGAGCCGGTCGGGATGAGCGACTCGTCCTTCATCAGGATCTTGGCGTCGAGCGCCCGGCTCAGTGCTCGGAGTGGGATCAGCGGGGTCATGCCCTCACCGAGGCTGAACGCGGGATCGGGGTCGCGCACGGGCAGGACGTCGCGGTAGCGCCACAGGCTGTTCTCGTCCGTGGGCCTGCGCACGTTCGTGAGGTCGTATCGAGCCAGCAGCGGCGACGCGCACTCGTGGCAGAGGTTCTGGACGGCGTTGGCGTCGTGTTCGCGGCCGCAACGGGCGCATTCCAGATGGGACAGCATGTCTCCATGCATACAGGCGGATGAGCCGGCATGTAAGCCGGATCCTGTTCGTGGGAACGAGTCCCAGTCGGCGGCCATCCATCTGGGCCTGCCGTCGCCGGCAGGCTCTAGCGGCCTACCCGCGAGCATCGGGCGGGCAGCCCTCGAACGCTCGCGCAGGCCCTCGCGGGCCCTCTTGGCCTTGCTCCGGGTGGGGTTTACCTAGCCGCCCCAGTCACCTGGGGCGCTGGTGGTCTCTTACACCACCGTTTCACCCTTACCCCGGCTCGCGCCGGGGCGGTCTGTTCTCTGTGGCACTGTCCCGAGGGTCGCCCCTGGTTGCCGTTAACAACCACCCTGCCCTGTGGAGTCCGGACTTTCCTCGACGGTCACCCGCCGCGGCCGCCCTGCCGACTCATCCGCGTCCCGAGGATATCCCAGCGTCTGGACGCGGTTGTCCACCGGTGCGGACATTGGTTGTATCGGTGACCTCACCCGACGTCATCGGCAACGGAGTGATCCACCATGTCCGATCTGCTGATCATCTCCGGCGCGCCGTCGCACTCCGCACCGACCGGTGTCGTGGTGGCGCACGTGGCCGACGTGCTGCGCGCCTCCGGCCACCACGTGACGTTGCTGGACGTGCGCGCCCTGCCGACGTTGTCCCTGCTCACCGAGGACCTCCGCGATCCCGAGATCGGCGCCGCGGTGTCGGCCGTGCTGTCCGCCGACGGCGTCGTGGTCGCCTCCCCCGTCTACCGAGCGGCCTACAGCGGCCTGGTGAAGGCGTTGCTGGACCTGCTGCCGAAGAAGGCCCTGCGCGGCCGCGCCGTGCTGCCGCTGGCGACGGGCGGCAGCCAGGGCTTCCTGGTGGCGATGGACTACGCCCTGCACCCGCTGCTGGCGGCGAAGGGCGCGGACCAGGTGGTGCGCGGCGAGTTCGTGCTGGACCAGAACGTGGGTTCCGCCGAAGCGGGGGCGGCACTCGACGCCGCTGCGGACCGCCTGGTGCTGGCCCTCACCCCGCGCCTGCGGAAGGTCAGCTGAGGTGTGAGGTGTCGTTGACGAGCTTCACGGACGCGTGCCCGTCGGGGTAGAACTCGGCGATCGACACGCCCGTGAGGTCGAGGTGCATCCGGAACAGGAACTGCGGCCCCACGTCCAACGCCTGCCGCAGCAACGTCTTGATCGGCGTGACGTGGCTGACGACGACGATGGTGCTGCCGCCGTACTTGGCGATGAGCTCCGCCCGCGCCTTCCTGACCCGCGCGTGGACCTCGTCGAAGCTCTCGCCGTCCGGCGGCCGCACGCTCGTGTCGCCCAGCCACCGCCGGTGGACCTCGGGGTCCTGCGCGGCGGCCTCGGCGAACGTCAGCCCCTCCCAGGTGCCGAAGTCGGTCTCGATGAGCCCCTGGTGCGTGACGACCTCCTGACCGATCCTGTCCGCCAGCTTCCGGGCGGTCTGCGCGGCCCTGGCGAGCGGCGACGAGACGACCGCCGCGATGCCGTCCACTGTGGACAGACGCTCGGCGGCTTTCTCGGCCTGCCGCAGACCGAGCTCCGTCAGCTCGTGGTCCCCGCGGCCGGAGTACCTGCGTTCGACGGACAGCTTGGTCTGCCCGTGCCGCAGCAGGATGAGCCGCGTCGGCTCCCCCACCGCCCCACTCCAGTGCGGCTGCTTGACGCCTTCGGCCTGCTCGCTCTCGGCTTTACCGCTGGATTTGCCCTCGGCGCCGTCCATGGCCTCGTTGGCGAGCCGGTCGGCCTGCTTGTTGCGCTCCCGCGGGATCCACTCGTACTTGACGGAGCCGAACGCCCGCGCGAGCTCCCGGGCTTCCTTGGCGAGCGGCTGCATGGACGGGTGCTTGATCTTCCAGCGCCCGCTCATCTGCTCGACGACGAGCTTGGAGTCCATCCGCACCTCGACGACCTCGGCGCCGAGCTCCCGCGCGGCCTCCAGACCGGCGATGAGCCCCTGGTACTCGGCGACGTTGTTGGTGGCCACGCCAATGGCACCCTTGCGCTCGGCCAACGTCTCGCCACTGAGCTTGTCCCGCACAACCGCGCCATATCCGGCAGGTCCGGGGTTGCCCCGCGACCCGCCGTCGGCCTCGACGATGACCTTCACGGGGCCGATCGTAACCCCGCGTTCAGACCCCTCCCGGGGGCCTGTATCCTGTTCACATCAGTCTGGGTGGCGGAATGGCAGACGCGCTAGCTTGAGGTGCTAGTCCCCGAAAGGGGGTGGGGGTTCAAGTCCCCCCTCGGACACTGGTTTCATCTCTACGCGAAGGGCCGGATGCTCACGTCGAGCATCCGGCCCTTCGCGTTGTGAACGGACCCCGAGCGGTCACGCCGGCAGCTCGACGTGCTCCGCGTACTCCCGTGCCCCTTGCGCGTGGAACACCGACCGGGCGTGCGTGAACGCCGCAGCCGCCGCCTCCTCGTCGCCCCGGCGCCGGTGCAGCAGCGCGAGGTCGAACTCGGTGCGCGCACGCCACAGCGGTGTCTCCATGGCGTCCCAGATCGACATCGCCGCGTCGAGGCAGTCCTGCGCCAGGTCCAGCCGTCCCTCCGCCAGGTGCAGCTGGCCGAGGACGCGCAGGGTGATGGCCTGGCCCCAGCGGTCGTCCTTCGCGCGGACGGTGGCGAGCACCGCTTCGAGCCGGGGCAACGCCTCCGCGCTCTGGCCCGTCCTCATCTGGGCTTTGGCGTGTGCTCGCACGGCGTAGGAGTGCATGAGGTCGTCGCCGAGTTCGGCGAAGATCGTGGCCGCTTCGGCGCAGGCGGTCAGGGACTCGTCGTAGCTGCCGCGCGCCCGGTGATAGAGGCCCATGGTGCGCAATGACAATGCGACGCCTCGCCTGCTGCCGGCCTGCCGGTACGCCGCCAGCGACTGGTCCAGGTCCGTCCACGCCGTGTCGTACTCGCCCTGTTCCAGGTGGACCGAACCCCTGATCCGCAGCACGTGCCCGATGCCGACCTGGTCGTCGAGGGCCTGGGACAGGGTGGCGGCCTGGCTCAGGAAGTGCACCGCCTCCGCCAGGTGTCCGGGTTCGCGGCACGCGAGGCCCATTCCGGTGAGGGAGGCGGCCTGGCCGCGCACGTCGTGCAGGGCGCGGTAGCGGCCCAGCGCCTCGCCGAAGAGCTGGCGGGCCTCGGCGAAGCGGTCCTGGAAGAACCTCAGGCGTGCGAGCTTCGCCAGCACGTCCGCTGCCAGGCCTGGGTCGCCGACGTGCTGGGCCGACGTCATCGCGACGCCGATGATCCGGTCGCGGAGGTCGTGGGAGTTGGTGACCTGCTCGATTGCGGTGTGGGCCGCGACGAAGTCGCACACGTGCCGGTGCAGGCCGGTGGCGGCGGCGCGTTCGACCGCGACGGCGAGTGCCGGTTCCTCGCCCCGCAACCAGGCGTCGAGGTCGGCGGACAGGCGTTCGGCCATGGCGGTGACGCCGTCGGGTTCCAGGTGGCCCGCGGCGGGGAGCCAGGTGGACTCGGCGGGTGGGCTGTTCACGGCGGTGCGGCTCAGCAGCGCGATCCAGCCGTCCAGGACGCGGGCGACGGACGCGGTCAGCTCCGCCGGCTCGTCGGCCTCGGCCTGTTCGCGGGCGTAGAGGCGGACCAGGTCGTGCAGGCCGTAGCGCAGGACGCCCGCCGCGTCGGCGCCCGACAACGTTGCCAACTGCGCGTCGACGAGCACCTCCAGCACCTTCTCGGCCTCCGCCTCGGAGGTCTCGAGCAGCCAGCTGACGACCCAGGTGGAGAAGCCGGGCAGGCCGAGGTGTCCCATCCGGCCCAGCGCCGTGCGCGCCCGCTCGTCGAGCGACCGGCAGCTCAACGCGATGCTGCTGCGCACGGCCAGGTCGCCCGCGGAGAGCTCGTTGAGGCGGCGGCGTTCGTCGGTCAGGCGTTCGGCGAGGACGCGCAACGGCAGCTGCCGCCGCGACGCCAGCCGGGCACCGGCGATCCGCAGCGCGAGCGGCAGGCGTCCGCACGCGTCGACGATCCGGTGCGCCGAGGCCACGTCCTCCGCCAGCCGCGCAACGCCGGCGATCCGCACGAGCATGTCGTACGCCTCGCCCGGCGTCACGAGATCCAGCTCGGTGAACAGCGCCCCGGCCAGTCCCGCGAGGCGGTCGCGCGACGAGATGAGGACGGCGCAGCCGGCGACGCCCGGCAGCAAAGGCCGCACCTGCTCCTCGGACGCGGCGTCGTCGAGCACGACGAGCACCCGGCGGCCGGCGAGCAACGTCCGGTAGAGCTCCTGGCGTTCCTGCGCCGACTCGGGCAGCTGGCCGGACTCCATCCCGAGCGAGGTCAGGAACCGGCCCAGCACCTCGCCGGCGGTCGCGGGCAGCTCGCTCGTGCCGCGGAGCTCGGCGTAGAGCTGGCCGCCGGGGAACGACCCGGCCGCCTCGTGCGCGGCGCGGACCGTCAGCGCGGACTTCCCGCACCCTCCCGGCCCCGCCACGATCTGCACGGCGGGTTCCTCCCGGCACAGCGCGGCGGACAGCTCCTCGAGCTCCCGCGTCCTGCCGGTGAAGTCGGCGAGCGTCGCGGGCAACTGGGCGGGCACCGCCGCGAGCACCGTGCGCACGACCGGTACCGCGTCCGCCGGGACCAGCTCCAGGGTGCCGCGCAGGATGGCGGAGTGGATCGTGCCGAGCTCGGTCCCCGGTTCCACGCCGAACTCGTCGACGAGCGCGTCCCGGCCCTCGCGGTAGCAGGCGAGCGCGTCGGCCTGCCGCCCCAGCCGGTACAGCGTCACCATGAGCTGCCCGCGCAGCCGTTCGTTCACCGGCTGCCTGGCCACCGCGGCGGTCAGCTCGGCGAGGTGGCCGAACCGGCCGAGGCCCAGCTCGGCCGCGAAGCGTTCCTCCTGGACGGACACCACCAGTTCGTCGAGCCGCCGCGCCTCGCCGCCCAGCAGCGTGTCCCGCAGTCCCGACAACGCGGGACCGCGCGACAGCGCGACCGCCTCCCCGAGCAGCTGCGCCGCCCGTTCGTGACCGTGGACCTGGCTGTGCTGCCGGGCTTTGCCCAGCAGGACGGCGAGCTCGTCGGCGTCCACGCGGGCGTCGTCGAGGCGGACCAGGTAGCCCTGCGACCTGGACACGATCACGTCGAGGACACCGAGGACGGCGAAAGCCCTGCGCAGCTTGGAGACGTAGGTCTGGACGAGCGACCGGGCGCTGGCGGGCGGTTCCTCACCCCACAGCAGCTCGACGACGCGGTTCGCCGGCACGACCCGGCCGCGTTCCAGCACCAGCGCGGCCAGCAGCACCTGTGGCTTCAGGCCACCGAGCGGTACGGATCTCCCGCCCACCAGGGCTTCGACCGGACCGAGCAAGCGGAACTCAAGCACAGCGTGACCTCCCCAGTGCCACCGGTGGCAGTAGATCACACCGGCTGGGGGTCGGAGTCCCGGAAATGGGGATATATCAGGGAAGAATGGGCCCGTAGACGGCCTGCGGCGATCCGGTCAGGTGGGCCCAGTACCGGTCGCCGTAGGACCAGTGCCACCACGCGCTCGGGTAGTTGACCAATCCGGCCCCCCGCAACGCCTGCGCGAGAACAGCACGGTGGTGGCGCACTGCCGCGTCCACCATCGGGTCGTCGGTGTGAGAGCGCTCCGACGCGGTGTCGTGCACCGCGGTGCCCAGGTCGAGCTCGATCTCGTCCACCGTGCACAGGCTCAGGTCCACCGCGGCCCCGGCGACGTGCGGTGCCACCTCGGGAGGGGTGCCGCACAGGCTCGTCGGCCGGTACCCCTCGACGATCAGCAACCTCAGCTCCACCGGCAGCAACGTCTGCGCGGTCACCAGCCGGTCCACCACGCCGATGCGCAACCGCGCGTACAGGCCCTCCTCGTCGGCGAGCCGGCCGTCGAGCCGGAGAGCGGCGACGGTGCGCAGGTCGACCAGGGGCTCGCCGCGCTCGCGCACCGGGATCGCCGCCACAGCGGGATCCGACAGCCACACCATCTCCAACACCTCTCCTCCGGGACACGCGCTCGCACGACGGTGCACGCCCGCACTGGAATTTTTCTTTAACGCCCCGTACGCCCGTCCGGACGCGGCCGTGGCGCGCACCTGGCGGCACGGCGGCAGTGCACACCTGTTGGTCTGCGGTTATAGGTTTCGTGGACGGTCTTGAAACTCCTCCCGGCGAATGTTGGGTCCATCACCGGCCGACACCGGCCGGACCCAGCACCGAAGCCGAGGAGAACCCCGTGTTCCGCTCAGGAATCAGCCCCACCGGCACAGAGTCCACGCCCGCCCGCACCGGCCTGCGCAAGACCACCCGCGGTGTGCTGTCCGCGGCACTGGCCGTGATGGCCGGCGCGCTCCTGATGGCACCACCCGCACACGCCGCACCGTCGAGAGACAAGATCGTCGACGTCGCCACCGCCGAGCTCGGCGGCTCCGCCTGTTCGCCCGGTTACAACAACAGCTGCGGCATGGCGTGGTGCGCGGAGTTCGCCCGCTGGGTGTGGAAGAAGGGCGGCGTCACGGACCTCGGGGGCCTCGACGGCTGGGCGCAGTCGTTCAAGAGCTACGGCAAGGACAACGGCACCTACCACTCGCGGTCCAGCGGGTACACGCCGCAACCCGGCGACGCGATCGTGTTCGACTGGGACCACCGCTCGGGCGACGACCACCCGATCGACCACGTGGCCATCGTGACGAGCGCCTCCAGCACCAGGGTCAACACCATCGGTGGCAACCAGGGCAGCCCGAGCCGGGTCCGGCGGGGCAGCTACCAGCGCTCGAACGGCGACATCGACGGCTACATCTCGCCCGTGGGCATCGGCGACGGCGGCGGCACCACCCCGGCCCCGCCGAAGCCGGTAGTCGACCACAGCGTCACCGGTGACTCGTTCACGGACCTGGTGGGACGCAAGCCGGACGGCACGCTCTGGATGTACGCCAACAACATCATCCGCGACGACGGCCGCCCGTACCACGACGGCCAGGAGATCGGCCACGGCTGGAACGGCTTCGACGTCGTCGTGACGGCGGACGTGACCGGCGACGGCTACACGGACGTGCTGGCCCGCAAGCCCGAGGACGGCTCGCTGTGGCTGTACGCCAACGATGCCAAGGGCGACGGCCTGCCCTACAGCAACGGCCGCAGCATCGGCCTCGGCTGGAACATGTTCGACACCATCGTCGCCGCCGACGTGACCGGTGACGGCTTCGCCGAGGTCCTCGCCCGCAAGTCCGACGGCTCGCTGTGGCTGTACTCCAACAACTTCCTCCGCGACAACGGCAAGCCGTACAGCCAGGGCCAGGACCTCGGTCTCGGCTGGAACATGTTCGACAAGCTGCTCGCGGCCGACGTGACCGGTGACGGCTTCTCGGAGATGCTGGGACGCAAGCCCGACGGTTCGCTGTGGATGTACGCGAACAACATCCTGCGCGACGGCGGCCGCCCCTACGCGCAGGGCGTGGAGATCGGGACCGGCTGGAACATGTTCGACACGATCGTCGGCGCGAACGTGACCGGTGACGCGTTCTCCGACCTCGTCGCCCGCAAGCCCGACGGCTCGCTCTGGATGTACTCCAACAACATCCTGCGCGACAACGGCCGGCCCTTCAGCCAGGGCGAGGAGCTCACCAGCGGCTGGAACATGTTCAACGTGATCGCGTAACGCGGTTCTCCCCCGAAGGCGCGTCCGGCTGGTGCCGGGCGCGCCTTTCAACGTTTGTCCAGGAGGCGTTCGGATCAGTCGGGCCTCGTTTGAAAGAGACCGGCTCTCAGGCCTTCGGCTCCGCTATGCGGACCAGGATCGCGCCGCACTCCTCGCACCGCACGACCTCGTCGGCCGCCGCGTCCTTCACCTTGCCCAGCGCACTGCGGTCCAGCTCGATCCGGCAGGCCCCGCATCGGCGGGACTGGAAGACGGCGGCGCCGATGCCGCGCTGCTCGCGCTGGCGGTCGTAGAGCTTCAGCAGGTCGTCCGGGAAGCCCTTGGCCATCACCGAACGGTCCGAGGTGCGGCGGGTCTCCACCGCTTCGAGGTCGGCCAGGGCGGCGTCACGGCGGCTGGAGGCGTCCTCCAGGGCCTGGCGGGCCTTGTCCAGCTCCACGCGGGCGAAGGAGGTGTCGGCGTCGACGGCCTCGCGGCGCTCCATCAGTTCCAGCAGGTCGTCCTCGAGGACTCCCTGGCGGCGCTGGAGGGTGGCCAGCTCGTGTTCCAGGTCGGTGAGCTGCTTGGCGCCGACGGAGCCGGACTGCAGGAGCTTGCGGTCGCGTTCGCCGCGGGCCCTGACCTGGTCGATCTCGGTTTCCTGGCGCTTCACGTCGCGGTCGAGGTCGCCGAGGGTGGTCTCGACGGCCACCAGGGCGTCCTGCTTCGCGCGCACCAGCTGCTCGGCGTTGGCGATCTCCGCGATCTCGGGCAGCGTGCGGCGGCGGTGGGTGACACGCGCCAGTTCGGCGTCGACCTCGGCCAGGTCGAGCAGCCTGCGCTGCACTGCGGGGTCGGCTTTCACGCATGTCCTCCTGCTGCTGAGCTCGTCGCGCCTACGGTCCACGGGTCGGTCCGGCGAGTGGAGACGAGTACGTCGACCCTACCGCCGAACGCCTGCCGCAGGATTTCCGCCGCCTGCTCGCACCACGGCCACTCGCTGGCCCAGTGCGACACGTCGACCAACGCCGGGCCGCCGGACTCGACGTGCTCGGACGCCGGGTGGTGGCGGAGGTCGGCGGTGACGTAGGCGTCGACGCCGGCCCGGGTGGCGGTGGCCAGGAAGCTGTCGCCTGCTCCTCCGCAGACGGCAACACGCTTGACCAGGCGTTCCGGGTCACCGGCCGCCCTCACTCCCTGGACGGTGGCGGGCAGGGCGTCGGCGACGCGCTGGGCGAAGACCCTCAGCGGTTCGGCCTCGGGCAGCTCGCCGATGCGGCCCAGACCGATGTCGCCGTCGGCGTCCGCGGGGTCCAACGGGCCCAGGACGGTCAGGCCGAGCGCTTGGGCGAGTGCGTCGGAGACGCCGGGCAGTGCCGAGTCGGCGTTGGTGTGGGCGCAGTACAGCGCGGCGCCGTTGCGGATCAGCTTGTGCACCAACGCGCCCTTGGGGTCGTCGGCGGGAACGCCGTTGACGCCGCGCAGGAGCAGCGGGTGGTGGGTCAGCAGCAGCTGGGCGCCGGACTCGACGGTTTCGTCCACTGTGGACGTGGTCGGGTCGACGCAGACCAGCACGCGGGTGACTTCCTCGTCCGGGTCGCCGCAGACCAGGCCCACCGCGTCCCACTTCTCGGCGATCTTCGGCGGGTACGCGGCCTCCAGGACCGCGATCACGTCGGCGAGCTTCAAGCCAGTTCCTCCATCACTACCCGCAGCGCGTCGGCGAACACCGCGAACTCCTCCGGCGGCCGGATCGCCACGCGCACGTACGTGTCGTCGAGTCCCGGGAACGTGTCGCAGCGCCGGACCGCGATCCCCTTGTCCCGCAACGCCTCCCGCGTTCCCCGCGGCACCCTCAGCAGCAGGAACGGCGCCCGCGGCGGCACGACCACCAGGTCGCCCAGCCGGTCCACGGCGTACGCGGCGTGGGCGGCGGCCTCCAGCGCGAACCGCTCCGAAGCCGCCAGCGCCTCCGGCTCGCAGCACGCGGTGATCGCCTCCAGCACCAGGCTGCCGACGGGCCAGTGCGGACGGCCGTGCGCGAGCCGCGCCAGCGTCCCGGGGTCGCCGAGGAAGTAGCCGGCGCGCAGGCCGGCGAGGCCCCAGGTCTTGGTGAGGCTGCGCAGCACCAGCACGTCCGGGTCGCCGGCCAGCGACTCCGGCTCGCCGGGCACGGCGTCCATGAACGCCTCGTCGACGACCACCCGGCCGGGAAGGGTCTTCAGCCGCGCGGCGGAGTGCAGCACCGACGTCGGGTTGGTCGGGTTGCCGACGACGGTCAGGTCGGCGCCGGAGACGACGTCCGGCAGCGTGAAGTCACCCGAGAGCAGCACGTGCTCGACCGGGATCCCGGCGTCGCGGAACGCCACCTCGGGCTCGGTGAAGCCGGGGTGCACGATCGCGGCACGGCGCGGCGAGAGCTTCGGCAGCAGCGCGAAGCCCTCAGCGGCACCGTTGAGCAGCAGGACCTCGTCGGGCGAGCGCCCGTGACGGCGTGCGACCGCCTCACGCGCGCGTTCCTCCGCCCGCTTCGAGGGGTAGCTCCCCAGTCCGTCGAGCGCCGCGGCCAGCCGGTCGCGCAACCAACCGGGCGGGCGCGGCACCCGCACGTTGACGGCGAAGTCGGCGAGGCCCGGTGCGGCGTCGACGTCACCGTGGTGGCGCAGGTCTGGGCTGGTCATCGCCCGAGATACTAGACGAGTAAGTCCTAAGTCTGGGTGGTGTCCGGAGACGGACGAAGGGTGTTCAAGATCAGTTTGTGAGGACCGACCTGAACACCCTTCTGACCGCACTCTACGTCAAGATCGACGACCACCTGGGCAGGCCCGCCCGGACCGGACGGCCACCCCGGCTGACCGACGCCGAACTGCTCACCCTCGCCGTCGCCCAAGCCCTGCTCGGCATCCGATCCGAAGCCCGCTGGCTACGCTTCCTGCCCCGCCACCTGCCCGGAGCTTTCTCCTACCTGCCCCAGCAATCCGGCTACAACAAGCGGCTGCGCACCGCGGTCCCGCTGCTCAAGCACGTCATCCGCATGCTCGCGGTCGACACCGATCTGTGGACCGACGCGACCTGGGTCGTGGACTCCACCCCGGTCGAATGCGGCCGCTCCCGCGAGACCACCAAGCGCTCCGAACTGGCCGGCTGGGCCGGCTACGGCTACTGCGCGTCGCATTCACGGTTCTTCTGGGGCCTGCGCCTGCACCTGGTCTGCACCCCAGCCGGACTGCCGATCACCTGGGCACTCGCGAACCCGAAAATCGACGAACGCCAGGTGCTGATGGCAGTCCTGGACCACGACCCGTCCGTGCTCGCCGACCGGCCCGGCCTGCTGATCATCGCCGACAAGGGCTACGTCTCCCGCGAACTGGACACGTTCCTGGCCGAACGCGGGGTCCGATTACTGCGCCCGAACTACCGCAACCGCACCCCGCACCCGGCCGAACACCTGCTCAAACCCGTCCGGCAGCTGATCGAGTCGGTGAACGACACGCTCAAAGGCCAGCTCGACCTCGAGTTGCACGGCGGCCGCACCATCGACGGCGTCACGGCCCGCATTGCTCAACGCGTCCTCGCACTGACCGCCGCCATCTGGCACAACCGCGCCACCAGCCAGCCCGTCACCCGATCGCTGATCGCCTACGACCACTGATCAGTTAGGACTTACTCATCTAGGCCCTGTCCTGCAGGCCTGTTCGATGAGAGTCACGGTCGAGCGACCCGGAGGCGGTGCCGCCGCAGCGCCCTCATACCGGGCGTATCCGGGCGCTGCGGCGGTGCCGCCTCCGGGGCCCTCGGCCGCGACTATCGCGGACGAGGCCTGCAGGACAGGGCCTTGGACCAGCTCAGCGCCCCGCGTCACTGCATGTAGCGGCGGAGCTCGGTCAGGTGGCTGATCAGCTCGTCCAGCTGGAACGTGTCGAGCTGCGCGGACTCACCGGGCGGGGTGCGGAAGCAGACGCGACCCTTCTCGTTGAGGTACACCTCGAAGGCGCGACGGCGCCCGAGGGCGTCGGTGCACCCGATGATCTCCCGTTGCGGGGGCACGTCGGTACCTGTCTGCATGGGCGGCCTCCATGTCGTTTGTCCGTACATCTTGCGACAGTGCTTGAGCGTTACCGTGCGGCGGCACCCCATAGGCTGCTCGGCATGCACGTCTCGTTCGTCTGCACCGGCAACATCTGCCGGTCCCCAGTGGCAGCGCTCGTCTTCCGCGAGTGGCTGTCCCGGGAAGGATTGTCCTCCGAGGTCCGGGTGTCCAGTGCCGGCACCGGCGGCTGGCACGTCGGCGACCCCGCCGATCCCCGCGCGCTCAAGACGTTGGCCGACAACGGTTACCCGACCGACCACGTGGCCGCGCAGGTGGGGCCGGAACACCTGGACGCCGACCTGTTCGTCGCGCTCGACTCCGGGCACGCGCGCGCGTTGCGGCGGATGGTCGAGCCGGACCGGGTGCGGCTGCTCCGCTCGTTCGACCCGGACGCCGACGGAACCGACGTGCCGGACCCGTACTACGGCGACGACGCCGGGTTCACCGAGGTCCTGACCATGGTGGAGGCGGCGATGCCGGGGCTGGTCGCGTGGGTGCGCGAGCGGCTCTGAGGACGAAGGTCCAGTCACCGCGGGCCACCGCTGCCGAGGCGGCGGGCCTGCGGTGGATCAGCGTCGACGGCGGACCGCCGGTCCCCCGCGTGCACGAGGCCGAGCGGGGCCGGTTGGTGATCGACGAGATCGAGCACGGCACGCCGGATCTTCAGGCGGCCGTGACCTTCGGACGCCGGCTGGCCGCCCTGCACCTCGCGGGCGCCGAGGCGTTCGGCACCCCACCGCCCGGCGGTCCGCGCGAGGCGACCATCGGCACGGCGACGATGGTCAACGAACCGGCGCCGCGGTGGCCGGAGTGGTTCGCATCACAACGAATCGAGCCGTACGCCCGCCGAGCGGGCATCGACGTGAGCGAGGTCTGCGACCGCATCGGCGAGCTCGCCGGGCCGCCCGAACCGCCCGCGCGGCTGCACGGGGACCTGTGGAGCGGCAACGTGCTGTGGGGCGCGGACGGCCAGGTGTGGCTGATCGACCCGGCCGCGCACGGCGGGCACCGCGAGACCGACCTGGCGATGCTCCAGCTCTTCGGCTGCCCGTTCCTCGACCACGTGCTCGGCGCCTACCAGGAGGTCGCTCCACTAGCCGACGGCTGGCAGCGCAGAGTCGCGCTGCACCAGCTGTTTCCGCTGCTCGTACACGCCGTGCTGTTCGGCGGCGGCTACCGGGCGCAGGCCGCGGAGGCGGCCCGAACCGCACTGCGCGCGGGAAAGCCCTGGTAAGGATGAGGTCATGGACCTCACCGGATGGACGTGGCTCAACGAACCCAAGCAGTGGTCGACCGACCCGCTGACCGTGCACGCCGACCCCGGCAGCGACTTCTGGCGCCTCACCGGCAACGGCCTGGTCCGTGAGAACGGCCACCTGTTCGGCACGACGCTGAGCGGCGACTTCACCATCACGGCCACGTTCAGCGGCGACTACGCGGCGCAGTACGACCACGCCGGCATCGGGCTCGTCCTCGACGGCGAGACGTGGATCAAGGCCGGGGTCGAGGTGTACGAGGGGAAGCGCCAGGCCAGCACGGTCGTGACGCGCGGCTTCTCGGACTGGAACCTGGCGCTGGTGGGCGAGTTCGAGCGGTTCACGATCAGCGCGGAACGCAAGGGCGACGCGGTGTGGGTGAAGTACGGCGTCGACGGCGCGGCACCGGAGAACCTGCTGCGCAAGGCCTACTTCCCGCCGGAGCTGGAGACCAAGGTCGGGATCATGGCGGCGAGCCCGGACGGCGAGGGCTTCGCGACCCAGTTCCACGAGGTCCAGCTCACGCATCTACCGTGAGGACGTGCGGTTCAAGTTCCTCCTCAAGCCGGGCTGGCTGGCGCTGACCCTGGCCGTCTGGGTGTTCGCGGGTGCCTGCGTCTACCTGCTGTCGCCGTGGCAGTTCGGCCGCAACGACGAGCGCCAGGCGCAGAACTCCGCCATCACCAAGTCGTTGAAGAGCGACCCGGTCCCGTTCGGCGCCCGGCACGACGAGTGGCAGAAGGTCGAGCTCAAGGGCCGGTACGTGCCCGAACTGGAGGCGCTGGCGAGGCTCAGGACCGTCCAGGGCGAGGCCGCGTTCGAGGTCATCACGCCGTTCGAGACCACCACGGGCCACCGGGTGCTCGTCGACCGCGGGTACGTGCGGCCGGTCAACGGCATCAAGCCGCCGAACTTCGAACAGCCGCCCACCGGCGAGGTCACGCTGATCGGGCTGGCCAGGCCGAACGAGTCCAACTCCACGCCCGCGTTCGAGCAGGACGGGCGCAAGCAGATCTACTCGATCAACAACGACGCGGTCGGCCAGGGCATCGAGCCCGGCTACTACCAGCTCGTCGAGGACCAGCCGGGGGCGCTCGACACGCTGCCGCTGCCGCGGATCGAGTCCGGGCCGTTCTTCTCCTACGCGCTGCAGTGGATCGCGTTCGGCGTCATGGCGGTCGGCGGCTGGCTGTACTTCACGATCCGCGAGGCGCGGCCGGGTGGCGTGCTGCACGAGAACACGCCCAAGAAGCGCAAGAAGTCGATCGCCGAGCTACTTGCGGAAGAGGGCGACGAACGCGCTGACGAGCCCCGCTCCGAAGCCGACGACGCGGGACAGCTCCACGGCACGCGTCACGTGCCCTGAGTCCGGGTTGCGGCCGTGGCCCATCACCGGCCGCTCCTCGACGCCGTGCGAGTAGACCGTGCGGCCGCCGAGGCGGATCTCCAGCGCTCCGGCGAACGCCGCCTCGACCTGGCCCGCGTTGGGCGACGGGTGCGCGGACGCGTCCCGGCGCCAGGTCTCCAGGGCCTGCGGCGCCGAGCCGCCCACGACGGGAGCGCCGCCGATGGTCAGCAGGGCCGCCAGGCGCGACGGCGCGAGGTTCAGCAGGTCGTCCAGGCGTGCGGACGCCCAGCCGAACCGCAGGTAGCGCGGCGACTTGTGGCCGACCATCGCGTCCAGCGTGTTCGCCGCGCGGTAGCCGAGCAGCCCCGGCACACCGGCGACCGCACCCCAGAACAACGGCGCCACCACGGCGTCCGACGTGTTCTCCGCCACGGACTCCACGGTCGCGCGCGCCAGTCCGAGCGTGTCGAGCCGCGAAGCGTCCCGGCCGCACAGCGAAGGCAGGCGCGAACGAGCCGCGTCGAGGTCGCCGTCGGCCAGCTCGCGGCCCATCGACGTGCCCTCGGTGGCCAGCGAGTTGCCGCCCAGCACGGTCCAGGTCGCCACGGCGGTGGTCAGCGTCTGCGCCCAGAACCCGCGGCGGGCGAACCTCTCCACGGCGACACCGGCGGCCACGGTCCCGCCCACCAGCACGGCGGAGTAGACGGCGCCGGCCGCCTTCGAGTCGGCGTACACGCGCTTCTCCAGGGCCGCGGCGGTCTTCCCGAATGCCGCTACCGGGTGAAATCGGCGGGGATCGCCGAACACCGCGTCCGCCGCCACGCCCAGCAACAACCCCAACGCGCGCCCCGCGGCCACGGCATCCTCCCCAGCTCGTCGAAGGCACGGTAGCGCCGCGTCGCACGGACGCGCGCATTAGGGTGGCCGGTCGTGGAGCACAAGCGGCTGAAGTTGTACGCCTATCTGGACGCGCGCGATCACCAGCGCACGTACCTGGCGATCATGCGGCTGTTCACCTCCACGCTGCTCGCCGACCTGAGCGCGGGAGAGGTCGCCGGAGCACTGGCCGGGCAGGAGCGCGAAGGCCGCGTCGAGCAGGGCGAGAGCCGCATCGAGAACGTCATCAACCGCCTCAAGCAGCTGGTCGAGTGGGGCAACCTGGTCCAGGGCCGGCGCGAGGTCGTCGCCGCCAGCATCGCCGAGTTCCAGCACGGCAGCGTCCGCTACCAGGTCTCCAAGCTCGCCGTCCGCGTCCAGCGCGACGTCGACGAGCTGCTGCGCGTCCCAGAAGGCGCCCGCGAGGTCTCCCGCGAGCTGCTGCCCGCCATCGAACGCGGCCTCAACGAGCTCGGCGGGTCGCTCTCCGTCGCGCTGCTGAACGAGGGCGACAAGACCAAGGAGCTGCTGGCCGAACGCGTCACGACGCTGTTCCTGCAACACGCCGAGCTCGCCGCGACGGTCCGCGACTTCTACGCCTACCTCGGCCAGGTCGTGACGCGCAACCACCTCGCGCCCGAGGAGATCGCGGGTTTCCGCAACCTGCTGGTCGAGTACATCCAGCGCGTCGTCGAGGACGTCCTCAAGTACACGCCGCCGATCGCGGCGGCGCTGGCCGGGCTCACCAAGGCCCGCGGCGAGCTCGTCCGGCTCCTGGGCACCGACCTGGGCCAGCACGTCGAACGCGCCCGCGGCCGCACGCCGGAGGACTGGCAGGAGCTGACGGACTGGTTCGTCGACCGCCCCGGCCGCCCGAGCCAGGTCACGGCGCTGCGCGAAGCCACGGCCCGCGCGATCGGCAGCCTCCTGGCCAGCGTGAAACGAGCGACCTCCGGCGGCGGACTGCTGCCCGGCCGCAGGGCGGAGCTGCTGAAGCTCGCGGGGTGGTTCGACAACTCGACCCGCGAGGAAGCGCACGAGATCTACGCGTCGGCGTTCGGGCTCTACTCCGCCCGCCACCTCTCCCCCGCGCCGGAGCACGACTCCGACAACGAGCGCACGCCGTGGCGCGACGGCCCTGCCTGCGACGTCACGGTGAGTGTCCGGACGCGCGGCGACCGCGGGGCGCGCGGCAGGCCGTCCCGGATCCTCGACGACCCGATGACCGAGCAGTCGCTGCTCGCGGAGGCGCGGGAGGCCGACGAGATCCGCGCGCGGCACGTCACCGAACTGACCCGGGCCGCCGGGAACCTGGAGAACACCACGCTGACGCACGGCGCGCTGGAGGTCTTCTGCGAGCTGCTGACGCTCGCGATGGCCCAGCGCGACTCGCCGGACGACAGCGGGTCCGCGAGCGACCCCGTGCGCGGCCTCAACCTCGAGATCACCCGCGGCACGACGACCCGGATCAGGTCGGCCGCCGGGACGCTCACCCTGCACGACGCGACGGTGGCCCTCAAGCGATGAACCAGTTGGACAACCTCTCCGAGATCGACGCCGCGAACGTGGTCCGGTGCGCGCGGACGTTGCTGCGCCGGCCGATGCTGCGCGCCGACGGCCCGGACGGCGAGCTGCTGAGCCTCGTCTACCGGCACCGCGCGACGTTGCAGGACCTGTTCGCGGGCCTGCTCGGCTACCGGCTCGTCGTCGAACGCCGGTTCGCGCGCCTCTACAAGTCCGGTCCCGGTCACGACGACACGCGCGGCGTGATCGGCATGTCCCCGCGCGGCTACGCCTACCTGGCGCTGACGCTCGCCGTGCTCACCGGCGTCGGCCGGCAGACGCTGCTGAGCAGGCTCGTCGCCGACATCCGCGCCGCGGCGGTGGAAGCGGGCATCGACGCGCCGGACGACGTCACCGAACGGCGCGCGCTCACCGCCGCCCTGCGCCACCTGGTGTCCCTGGGCGTGCTGCACGAGACCGAGGGTTCGGTCGCGCAGGACCTGCTGCCGCAGGAGGCGCTGATCACCATCGACACCGACCTGCTGGGCCAGCTCGTCACCGGCCCGGTGGGCGAGGCGCAGAGCCCCGCCCACTTGGTCGAGCTGGCGGCGCGGCCGGGTCCGCGCGGCATCGAGCACGCCGTGCGGCGCCTGCTCGTCGAGACGCCGCTCGTGCTCTACGCGGACCTGCCGGACGACCAGGCGGAGTGGTTGCGGCGCAACCAGCGCAAGGAGACGGCGTTGCTGGAGCAGGCCTTCGGCCTCTACACGGAGTGCCGCGTCGAGGGCGTGCTGGCCGCCGACCCCGAGGACTTCCTGACCGACCTGTCGTTCCCCGGCGTCTCCACGGTCGCGCGCATCGCGTTGCTGGCCCTGCCCGACCTGGTGGACAGCGACGACGAGACCCCGCCCGCACGGCACGTCGTCACGGACGAACGCCTCCGCGAGGTCTGCGCGCGTCTGGTGGAGGACTACCCGGCGGCGTGGTCGAAGCAGTTCACCGACGACCTCGACCGGCTGGTCGCCGAGGTGGCGGAACTGTTGCGGCGCATGGGACTGGCCGCGCCGCACGAGCAGGGCTGGTCCATCAGCGCGGCCGCGCACCGCTGGCTGCCCTCGCCCGACGGCGACCCCGAACGAGAACAACCCGCTGAACCCGTTGTGGTGCGTGAAGTGCCGAGCTGGTCCCTGTTCGACGAGGAGAACGTGTCATGAGCAGGTGGCGGCTGCACCGCGGCGGCGTGGTCAACATCTGGCAGTACACCGAGCAGACGTTCGACTTCTCCGGTGGCCGCGCGATCTTCCAGGGCACCAACGGGTCCGGCAAGTCCCGCACGCTGGAGCTGCTGCTCCCGCTGTGCCTCGACGGCGACCTCCGGCAGGTCGGCTCCAAGGGCTTCGACACGGTCAGCCTGCGGCGCCTCATGCTCGACGACTACGACGGCGGCCCGAACCGCATCGGCTACACGTGGGTCGAGCTGGTCCGCGAGGCCGCCGACCACTCGGGCAACGAGTACCTGACCTGCGGTCTCGGTGTGAAGGCGTCGAAGACCTCGCAGGCGATCACGGACTCGTGGCGGTTCGTCACGCCGCTGCGCGTCGGCACGGAGCTCCAGCTCGCGGGCGCCGAACGGGTGCCGCACGGCCCGGCGCAGCTGCGGGACCTGATCGGCGCGGACTGCATGTTCGAGGAGCCGGCGTTCCGCGCGAAGATCGCGGAGACCGTCTACGGCGTGCCCGCGGCGCGGTACGGCGACCTGTTGCACCTCCAGCGGACGCTGCGCAACCCGGACGTCGGCCTGAAGGTGCTGGAGGGGCAGCTCGAACAGATCCTGTCCGACGCCCTGCCGCCGCTGGACCAGGCGATGGTCGAGCAGCTCGCGACGTCGTTCGACGACCTGGAGTCGATCCGCGAGAACATCGTGCGACTGTCCTCCGCGGACAGTGCGCTGACGACGTTCCTCAAGACCTACCGCGACTACGCGTTCGGCGGTCTCCGCAGCGCGTCCGAACGGTTGGACTCCGCCGAGAAGTCGGTGGCGAAGCTGCGCCGCGAGCACGCGAAGCTCGCGCAGGACCTCGACCTCACGCGGATGGAGCGGGCGGCGGCCGAGCAGGCGCTGACCGACATGGAGACCGGTGAGCAGCAGGCGGAGGAGACGATCGCGGCGCTGAAGGAACTGCCCGCGTTCCGCGACCTCCAGGACCTCAAGACGCGCGAGAACCTGGTGGCGCAGATGCGTTCGTCTGCCGTCGCGGCCCTGGAGACCGCGCACCGCCAGCGCGCGCAGGAGGACGCGGCGGTCGACGCCGTGCTGCGGCTGCTGCGGCGTCTCGCGGAGGAC
>NZ_DASVFL010000319.1:0-27502 GCF_036380075.1 Lentzea sp.
CCACCCCGCTGCGGCGGCAGAAGGAGCGGCACGAGACACGCCGAAGCCTGCCGACGAAGTGCTGAGAGCTGCTGCGGCGGCGGCGAAACTCGGTGGCGACGTCGAACGGACGCTGCGCGGCCTGCGCCAACCGTTGCTGGAGACAGCGACGGACCAGCTGGCCAAAGCGTGGCACGTGTCGGCGAAGCACGGTGTGGCGTTGGCGGACGTATTGGACGCCACGAGGCGAGACCTCGACGAGCAAGCGGCGTTTGCGCGGCAGGTCAACGCGCGCATGGCAGGGCCACGGGCCAGTGCGGCCGTTCTGGCTGGGTTACCCGTGTTGGGGATTCTGCTCGGCGAGCTCAGCGGGGCGAGACCGGTCCACGTCCTCACCCAGACGGCAGCGGGGCAGTTCCTGCTGGTCCTGGGGGCGGTGTTCCTCGCAGCCGGGCTGTGGTGGACGCGGAAGATCACCGAGGTGCGGCCGTGACGTTCCTGCTGCTCGCCCTGGCGGTGCTCGCCGCGCCGGTGCCGCGGGCGGTCGACCGGCTCAGGCCCCGAGCCCACGATCCGCCGACGCCGAGTGCGAGGACCGGTGGTCCGTTCGAACTGGCCGCGGCCTGGGACCTGTTGGCCGCCTGCCTCAAGGCGGGGTTGCCGGTGCCGACGGCGATCCAGGCGGTCGGCATCAGGGAACTGAGCCAGGTCGCCGAACTGCTGAGACTCGGGGCCGATCCCGTCACGGCGTGGGCGTCCGCGCTGGAAGAGCCCACCACCGCGCCGTTGGCCAGGGCCGCGCGGCGGACGGCCCGGTCCGGTGCCGCGCTGGCCAGGCAGGCCGCCGAGCTGGCCCGGCGGACCAGGACCGAGGCGATGAACGACGCCGAGGCCAAAGCCCAGAGGGCCGCGGTGGCCGTGGCGGCGCCGCTCGCGCTGTGTTTCCTGCCGGCGTTCCTGTGCCTCGGCGTGGTGCCGGTGGTGCTGGGGCTGGCTGACCGATTCCTCGTCTAAGGAGAGAGATGGAACTGCTGAAGGACGACAGCGGCATGAGCACGGTCGAGTACGCGATCGGAACCTTGGCGGTCGCCGCGCTCGCCGGGGTTCTGTACGCGCTGGCGACCAGCGACTTCGTGCAGAACCTGTTGCAAGGGCTGATACAGCGTGCGCTCACTTCGGTCTGACGATCGGGGCATGGTCACCGTCGAGGCTGCTGTCGCAGTTTGCGCGTTGCTCGCAGTCATGGCGTTGGCGGCAGCTGGGCTCACTGCGGTCATCGAGCAGATGCGGTGCACCGATGCCGCGAGAGAGGCGGCGCGGCTTGCGGCGCGCGGTGAACGGCAGCGCGGTGAGCAGGTGGCCGGTGAGATCGCGGCCGGTGCGAGCGTCGTGATCCACAGCGAGGCGGACGCCGTCCGGGTCGTGGTGGGCAAACGGGGGCCGTTGGGCTTGCCGCTCACCGCGGAGGCGTTCGCCGTGCTGGAGCCGCGGTGAACGGCGAGGCGGGCTGCGAGCGGGGTTCGGCCGCGGTGAGCGGTGTGGTGGCGATGTTGTTGCTGATCATCGTCACCGTCGCCGGCGCGGAGGGCGGCGCGGTGCTCGTCGTGCGGCATCGGGTGACCGGCGCCGCCGATCTGGCGGCGCTGGCCGCCGCCGCTCGTCTCACCGGAGGCGACAGAAGTGCTTGTGAGCAGGCGAAACTCGTGGCCGAGGCGAACCGCGCGACCCTCGTCCGCTGCACGGTGAGCGGTTGGGAGGTGGTGGTCGAGGTCTCGGCGCCCACGCCGTTCGGCCCGGTGAACGCACGGGCGAGGGCAGGTCCGACTGAAGATCCGGAGCGTTTGGAGCACGATGAGCGGTCGAAACCTATCGGTGAGCGGACTCACACCGGGGTTCGGACATGCTGAACGGTGATCGAACCAAACGTGCGGAGTTCGGTGGCTCGTTTTGTCATAGCGCGTTCGCCGTTCCAGAGCGACCAGTTGTCGCGGCGGGGGTTACCAAGCCCGGGGCCGGTGTCGTTAGTTGTAGTGGCGGCACCGACGCGGTGTCCCAGGAACACCGGCACCACGTCGATGTCGAGTCAGAACCTAGGAAGAAGGCGACGGAAGATGGATTGGTCGGACAGCTGGCGCGGGGCCTTCCGCATCGAACTGCGTGCCGAGGCCGTGAGCCTCGCGTACCGCGGCTGGCCTGTCCTGCCCGGCACCTACCCGGCCGGTTCGGAGAACGGCGTCACGCAGTGGGCGGGTCGCAGCGGCCTCGAGCTCCACGGCCCGATCCCCGTGCACCGCGACTGGGTCGACCGCATCGGAACGCGGCCTGAGCAGGTCGCGACCTGGTGGGCCGGCGCTTCCTACAGCCTTCTCGTCGCCACCGGCCACGTGGTGGACGCGATCGAGGTCGGCACCGACCTCGGCCGCCGCGCGGCCGTCGCACTGCGCTCGATCGGTGTTCCCGTGCCGATCGCCGCGACCCCGTCCGGTCGCTGGATGTTCCTCGTGAAGTCCGGCTCGAAGCTCAACACCGAGCTGGCCGGCAACCCGGACGTGCACCACTACGCCCAGGGCGAGTACATCCCGTTGCCCCCCACCACGATGGCGCACGGTGTCGTGCACTGGCGGGTCAAGCCGCAGGTCTGCGGCTGGAACCTGCCGGACGCGCACGTCGTGCAGGACGCGCTCGTCGAGGCGCTGCACGCCCCGTCGCGCTACCAGCTCGAAACCGTCTGACACACAACCGAAAGCCCGGCCGCGCTGGGTGTCGTCGTGGACTCTCCCCGACAACCCCGAAGGCGATGCCCTGCGCGGCCGTTCCAACCCCGCCCGATCCGATGACCGGTTCCCGCACCCCGCACGTCGGGGACCGCGCAGGAAAGGGCGAAAAGCCGAACACGCACCCCGAAGGACAGCCTCCCGCACCAGCGACCGGACCGAGGAACGTTAGTGGCAGAGCACCCGCCCTGCCGCGGTCGGCGAAGCCGGCTCCTCCCCGGAGTTCGTCAGAAGACAGTGGACACCGTCGCCTCCCGCGTGTCCCGTCCAGACGAACGAACCAGATTCCGCCGATGTTTCCCAGGAATCCGGTCGCGAAGCGGTAGCAGGCGGGACAACAGTGTTCGGCACGTGGAGAGCGCGCGCCGCGGGAACCCGTGAGCCCGCGGCGCGCGCCCACGAAAGCTAGACGCCTTCCGCGTACGCGGCGAAGGCGAAGGTCTCCTCGAGAGATCCGGGCCGCGGGACCGCGTCGGCGTCCCAGCCGAGGTCCCGGTCCAGAAGGACTTGCTCGATGAGCGGGTGCCACCGCTCATCGAGCACTTTCAACGCCCACACCAGGGCGCCGCGCTTCGACTCCACCTCTCCCGTGTGGATGGTGTAGAGCGTGCGGCAGTACGTCGAGACGATGTAGCGCTGCGTCCAGGCGTTGCCCATCGGCGCCCACTCCCGGATGCCCTCCAGCACGTGCGGCAGCTCGGCACGCATCGAGGAACGCAGAACGGCGGCCGGCACCTCGTCGACCAGCGAGGTGATCGGCGGGCCGTCCAGCACGATGCCGTGGTGGCGCAGGATCCACCGGGCGTGCGGGCTGTTGCAGTGGGTGTCCCAGACCAGGGTGCGCGTGCCGTGGTCGTTGAACAGCCACGGAACTCCGAGGCCCGCCACGGATCGCAGCGACTCCACGTCGGCGTACGAGCCCTCGATCTCCGTCGACCAGCGGCCCGGCCGCAGTGGGATCTCGTCGTGCAGGGCCCGCAGCCCCGCTTCCCGCGAGCCGGACGGCAGCTCGGTGCAGGCGACGATGAAGTCGCAGTCGCTGTGGACGTCACCGGCGCCCAGGGCGAACGAGCCCTGCACGTACGCGCCGACGTAGGTGTCGCCGAGGATCTCGCGAACGGACGAGACGAAGCCGGTGAGCAGCGCGTTCAGGTCCGGGAACTGCGTGGGCACACCGGAACCGTAGCCACCGGGACCCGCCCGGTCAGGCGATTTTGCCCAGCACGACGTCGAGCACCAGCACGGCACCGGCCTTGTCCAGCGGGTCGTTGCCGTTGCCGCACTTGGGCGACTGCACGCACGACGGGCACCCCATCGGGCACGCGCACGCGTTGATCGCCGCCCGTGTCGCCGACAGCCACGCTCGCAACGCCGAGTGGCCGCGGTCCGCGAAGCCCGCGCCGCCGGGGTGGCCGTCGTGGACGAAGACCGTCGGCATGCCGGTGTCCGGGTGCACGGCCGTCGACACGCCGCCGATGTCCCACCGGTCGCAGGTCGCGAACAGCGGCAGCAGACCGATCGCCGCGTGCTCGGCCGCGTGCAGTGCGCCGGGGATCCGCTTCGGGTCCACGCCCGCGCCGAGTAGGAGCGACTCGTCGACGGTGTACCAGACGGCACGGGTCTGCAGCGACTGTTCCGGCAGGTCGAGCGGAATCTGGTCGAGCACGACGCCGGACGGCAGCCGGCGCAGGTAGCCGACCACCTGCGTCGTCACCTCGACCTCGCCCAGCGACACGGAGACGCCGCCGAAGTCGGTGCGCTCGATCTCGCGCACGACCGTGATGTCCACGCAGTCACGCGGTTGCGTCGTCCACTCCGGGTCTTCTCGGTGCACCATCGCCAGACCGCTGTCCAGGTCGAGCTCGTCGACGACGTACGCGCGGCCCTGGTGCAGGTAGACGGCACCCGGATGCACCTGCCAGGAGGCGGATCCCGGGTCGACCGTGCCGAGCATGCGACCCGAGTCGGCCTCGACGACGGCCACCTGCTCGCCGCCGGAGCCGCGGATGTCCACGCCGGCGTGCGGGCGGTCGTGCGACGCCCAGTACCAGCCCGCCGGCCTGCGGCGCAGCAGCTTCTCCGCCACCAGCTCGGCCAGCACCGACTCGGCCAGCGGGCCGCCGAAGTCGTCCAGGCACGCGGGCGTCAACGGCATCTCGGACGCCGCGCACGCCAGCTGCGGGCCCAGCACGTACGGGTTCAGCGGGTCGAGCACCGTGGCCTCGACCGGCCGGTCGAGCACCGCCGCCGGGTTGTGGACCAGGTAGGTGTCCAACGGGTCGTCGCGCGCCACGAACACCACCAGCGCGCTGTCGCCCGACCTGCCCGCACGGCCCGCCTGCTGCCAGAACGACGCCAGCGTGCCGGGGAAACCGGCCACCACCACCGCGTCCAGGCCGGCGATGTCGACGCCGAGCTCCAGCGCGTTCGTGGTGGCGACGCCGAGCAGGTCGCCGGTGGACAGCGCCTTCTCCAGCGCCCGCCGTTCCTCCGGCAGGAAGCCGCCCCGGTAGGCGGCCACGCGGCCGGGCAGCTCACCGTCCACTTCGGACAGGATGCGCTGCGTGCCCATCGCCGTCAGCTCGGCGCCGCGGCGGGAGCGGACGAACGCGAGCGACCGCGCCCCCTCGACGACCAGGTCGGCGAGGATCCGCGAGGTCTCCGCGCCGGCTGAGCGCCGGACGGGAGCGCCGTTCTCACCCTCCAGAGAGGTCAGTGGCGGCTCCCACAACGCGACCGTGCGCGACGCACGCGGCGAGAAGTCGTCCACGACAGCGGAAACCGGAACTCCGAGCAGGCGTTCGGCGGAAGAAGAAGGATCAGCCACAGTGGCCGATGCCAAAACGAAGATCGGATCCGCGCCGTATTTCCGCGCGACCCGGCGGAGCCTGCGCATCAACAACGCCACGTGCGACCCGAAAACGCCCCGGTAGGAATGGCACTCGTCGATCACCACGTACTTCAGCCGCCGGAAGAACCGCAGCCATTTCGGGTGCTGCGGGAGGATTCCGCGGTGCAGCATGTCCGGGTTGGTGAAGACCCAGTTCGCGTGCGCCTTGACCCAGTCGCGTTCGGCCATCGGGGTGTCGCCGTCGTAGGCCGACGCGCGCACGCCCTCGACCCCCAGCTCCTCGAGCGAGCGGAGCTGGTCTGCCCCAAGGGCTTTGGTCGGTGACAGGTAGAGCGCCGTGGCCTTCGTGTCCGCCAAAAGGGTGGAAAGCACCGGCAGCTGGTAGGCGAGCGACTTGCCCGACGCGGTGCCCGTCGCGAGCACCACGTGCCGGCCGGACCACGCGAGCGACGCCGCCTCGACCTGGTGCCGCCACGGCTCGCGCACACCCGTCTCCGTGAACGCCCCGACGACCGCCGGGGCGGCCCACGAGGGCCATTCGACGTGATCAGCCTGCCGCAACGGCAGATCGCGCGCGTGTGTGAGAGGTGACTCCCCGGCGGGCACTCCCGCCAGCACGCGGTCCAGCAACCGCCGTCCCTGATCCACCACGATCCGAGCTTCGCACACGCCACCGACACTTCCGGCCGGGGCGTGCTCGACTTCCAGGGCGGATAACGGTGTGTGCACGCTTCGGAACGGTTCGTTGCCTCGTTGCAAGCACCCCCTAGACTCCCCGCTCATCGCATCCAATGAGGGATGCGTCACGTCGCGCGAGGGCGGCTGGTCTGCCTTGGCGCTGCACATGGCAACTCACCAGGAGGACGGATGTCCCGGCAATTCCTCGCGGAGAGCCTCGAGCTCTCCGGGGGTGATCGCGGCGTCGTAGCCGTGGTCGCCGTGGTCGCCCTGGCTGCTCTCGCCGTCGGGTATGTGCTGCTCAAGGAGGTGCTGGCCGCCGGCCAGGGCACCCCGAAGATGCAGGACATCGCCAAGGCGGTTCAGGAGGGCGCAGCGGCCTACCTCAACCGGCAGTTCCGCACGCTCGGCATTTTTGTCGTGGTCGTGTTCGTTCTGCTGTTCGCGCTTCCGGCAGATGATTTGGCCGAACGAATCGGCCGGTCTTTGTTCTTCATCGTCGGCGCCGCGTTCTCGGCGACTATCGGCTACCTGGGCATGTGGTTGTCCACGCGCGCCAACGTGCGTGTCGCCGCCGCCGCCAACGAAGGCGAGGGCGGTCGCGAAAAGGCGATGCGCGTCGCTTTCCGCACCGGTGGCGTGGTCGGCATGATGACGGTCGGCCTCGGCCTCTTCGGCGCGGCGCTCGTCGTGCTCGTGTACGCCGGCCAGGCCCCGAAGGTCCTGGAGGGCTTCGGCTTCGGCGCCGCACTGCTCGCGATGTTCATGCGCGTCGGTGGCGGCATCTTCACCAAGGCCGCCGACGTCGGCGCCGACCTCGTCGGCAAGGTCGAGCAGAACATCCCCGAGGACGACCCCCGCAACGCCGCCACCATCGCGGACAACGTGGGCGACAACGTCGGTGACTGCGCCGGCATGGCCGCGGACCTCTTCGAGTCCTACGCCGTGACGCTCGTCGCGTCGCTGATCCTCGGCACCGCCGCGTTCGGCGCCCAGGGCCTGCTCTTCCCGCTGATCGTCCCGGCGATCGGCGTGCTGACGGCCGTCATCGGCGTCTACACGACGAAGGCCAAGGCGGGCGAGAGCGGCCTCGCGGCCATCAACCGCTCCTTCTACATCTCCGCGGTCATCTCCGCGGTGCTGTGCACCATCGCGGCGTTCGTGTTCCTGCCGAGCTCCTTCGCGGACCTCAACGGCATCTCCGACGCGCTCAAGGGCGGCAGCGGCAACCCGGCGCTGATCGCGTCCGTCGCGGTGATCATCGGCATCGTGCTCGCCGGCGTCATCCTCTGGCTGACCGGCTACTACACCGGCACCGAGCACAAGCCGGTGCAGGAGGTCGGCCAGACCTCGCTGACCGGTGCGGCCACGGTCATCCTGTCCGGCATCTCGGTCGGTTTCGAGTCGGCCGTCTACACCGCCCTCGTGATCGGTGCGGCCGTGTACGGCGCGTTCCTGCTCTCCGGCACGGCCGTCGTGGCGCTGTTCGCGATCGCGCTCGCCGGTTGTGGTCTGCTCACGACCGTCGGCGTCATCGTCGCGATGGACACCTTCGGTCCCGTCTCCGACAACGCGCAGGGCATCGCCGAGATGTCCGGTGACGTGCACGGCGAGGGCGCGCAGATCCTCACCGAGCTCGACGCGGTCGGCAACACGACCAAGGCCATCACCAAGGGCATCGCGATCGCCACGGCCGTGCTGGCCGCGACCGCGTTGTTCGGCTCGTACAGCGACGCGATCGGCAAGGCGCTCGTCAAGGCGGGCACGGCCGTTCCCGACCTGAGCTCGTTCTCGTTCGTCGTGTTCAGCCCGAACGTGCTCGTCGGCATCGCCATCGGCGCGGCCGTCGTGTTCATGTTCTCGGGCCTCGCGGTCAACGCCGTGACGCGCGCCGCCGGTGCCATCGTGTTCGAGGTGCGCCGCCAGTTCCGCGACAACCCCGGCATCATGGACTACTCCGTGAAGCCGGAGTACGGCAAGGTCGTCGACATCTGCACCAGGGACTCGCTGCGCGAGCTCGCGACCCCCGGTCTGATGGCCGTGCTCGCCCCGATCGCCGTCGGCTTCGGCCTCGGCGTCGGCCCGCTGGCCGGGTACCTGGCCGGCGCGATCGCGACCGGCACGCTGATGGCGGTGTTCCTGGCCAACTCCGGTGGTGCCTGGGACAACGCCAAGAAGCTGGTCGAGGACGGCAACCACGGCGGCAAGGGCTCCGACGCCCACGCCGCGACGGTCATCGGCGACACCGTCGGCGACCCGTTCAAGGACACCGCCGGCCCGGCCATCAACCCGCTGATCAAGGTGATGAACCTGGTCTCGGTGCTGATCGCTCCCGCCATCGTCACCTTCTCCATCGGTGACAGCGCGTCCGACCCGATCCGCATCGCGATCGCCGTGGTCGCGGCACTGATCATCGTCGCGGCGGTGGTCGTGTCCAAGCGCCGTGGCACCTCGATCACGGACACCCCCGCGGAGACCGTGAGCAACGGCGCCGCGTAGTTCCGATGCCTCCGGTCGGGGTACTTTCGGGGCTCCCCCGACGTACCCCGACCGAGGAGTTCCGACATGAGGCGCAGCCTCGTCGCCACCGCCGCCGTCGCCGCCCTAGCGCTGGCCGGGTGCAGCAACGGCGGCAGCTCCGGCACCTCCACGACGCCGACCAGCGGCGCGGCCTCCGCCGACGCCGTCGCCTACATGGACAAGGTCTGCGGCGCCGCCTCGGAGTTCGCCAAGATCGAGAAGACCGCCCCGAAGCTCGACGGGACGGACTCCACCAAGCTCAAGGCCGACATGGCCGCGTACATGGGCCAGCTCGCCGACGCCTTCACCAAGTCCGCCGAGGGCATGAAGAACGTCGGCCCGTCGCCCGTCTCGGGCGGCGAGGAGGCCGTCAACAAGATGGCCGAGACGTTCACCTCGCTCGGCACCGTCTTCTCCGACGCCAAGACCAGGGTCGAGCAGGCCGACTCCAACGACGCCACCGGTGGCCTCCAGGCCGCGGGAGAGGCCATCGCGAAGCTCTCCGAGCTGGCCGACCCGCTGCGCGAGCTCAAGGGCGTGCCCGAGCTGCAGAAGGCCACGCAGACGGCGCCGAAGTGCCAGGAGATGCAGCGCCTCAACGTCACGCCGACGAGCTGATGCGCCGCACAGCCACCGCCCTCGTGGCGGGATGCCTCCTGACGGTCACCGCCTGCACCGGCGGAGGTTCGCCCACGTCGTCGTCCGCCCCCAGCGAGGCCGACGTCGTCGCGTGGATGGACAAGGTGTGCGGCGCCGTCACCGGCACCTCGAAGCTCATGTCCGACGAGCCGAACTTCGACCTGACCGACCAGGCCACGCTCAAGTCGGGCCTGTCCGACTGGCTCGGCACCAAGGTCGCGGCCGTCGACAAGTCGCTGAACGACCTCAAGGCGCTGGAGGACGGCCCGCACCCGAAGTCGAAGGAGCTGGTCACCACCGCCGAGAGCGGCCTGGGGCAGGTCAGGACCCTGCTCTCGGACACGAAGTCGAAGGTCGACTCGTCGGCCGACGCGACGCAGATCGTCACCGCGTTCACCGAGATGGCCGCCAAGGCCTCCGAGATGGACGCGGAGGCCTCCAACGTGCAGCGCAAGCTCGGCGAGACGGGTCTGGCGGCGGCCGCGCAGAAGGCGGACGGCTGCAAGGACCTGGAGCTGTCGACGTCCTCGGCCCCGACCTCATGACCACACGACGCCTGACCGCAGCCGTCCTGGCCACCCTGGTCCTGGCCGGCTGCGGTTCGGACGAGGACGAACCGCTCTCCGACGCGCAGGCGCGGTGGGTCGACACGTTCTGCACCGGCCTCCTGCCGGGCAAGAAGGCAGGCCAGGAGCTCACGGCCCAGGACCCGGCCGACCCGGCCGCGGTGAAGACCGCCTACCTCAAGCTCGTCACCGCCAACTCGCAGGCGCTCGCCGACGCCGGGAAAAAGCTCGGCGAGCTCGGCCCGCCCTCCGCCGAACTGAAGGATGTTCACGAACGGTTGACGAAGTACATCAGCGAGTCGGCCAGGTCCTACGCGGCCGCCGAGGCGCCGGTGAGGGCGCTGGAGCCGAACGCCGGGTTCTGGGACGCGGCCGAGCAGGTGCTGGCCGACACGTCGCAGGTCAGCAAGCCGGAGGACCTTCGGGCGACGTTCGACGCGCTGGAAAAGTCGCCCAAGTACGCGGCGGCGATGGGCAGGTCGAAGCCGTGCCAGGAGCTGCAGACCGGCAGCCAGAGCTGATAGCTCGTACGGCGTAGTCACAAGCGCACCACTGGTCACAGTCGAACGTCTGTTCTACCCTGTGGGCCGTGGTGGGGCAGCTGTCCTTCTTCTCGGCCGAGGCGCGCACGCCGGCCAAGGCGGACCTCGCCGGCTTCCTCTGCGGGCCGGGGCAGGCCGTCAGCTTCGCGCGCGGCACGGCGGCCCGCGTGTACGTCGAGCTGCGCGACGAGTGGCGTTATCGGCCCCTCAAGCAGGCGTGCGACGAGCGCGGCGTGACGTCCGAGCTCGCCGTCAACGAGGAGGGCACGCGGTTCGTCCGCACGCCGTTCCGCACCGATCTCACCCCGTTGGCCGCCCGCTGGCTGGACGGATCGACCAAAACCGTGCCGGACGACTTTGAGCTGAACGGAGCAGTGCTGCGCGTGTGGGCACTAGCGGCCGGCAGCTGGATGGAGTCCGCGTACCTGCTCGGTTTGGACCCCAACGCGCCGCAGACACACCTGCCGTTGCAAAATGCCCTGCTCGCGTCGGGACTTCCGTGCACCCTGGTAGGGGCTCCGGCGTTGCGGGTGACGGGCCGGCGGAGGCTGGCGCGGCTCGCTGAGCTGGTCGGAAGCCCTCCGCACGGGGTGGCGTGCAGCACCTGGCCGGCGGCCTGAGCGGGCGGTCCGGCATGGTTGTGTCACTCTGTCTCGTCGTACAGGCGTCGCGGATGGTGTGCTTTTCGGCCGACGCTGGGCAACACTGGCGGGCCTGGGAACCGGGTTTGGAAGAGAGCGGGACGGCGAGTGGCTGGATCGACACGGACGAGAAAGAGCAGCGGAGGAGCGGGTGCCACCCGGCGATTGGTGATCGTCGAGTCGCCCACGAAGGCGCGCAAGATCGCCTCCTACCTCGGCGCCAACTTCGTCGTGGAGTCCTCCAGGGGACACATCCGGGACCTGCCGCGCGGTGCCGCCGACGTCCCCGCCAAGTTCAAGGGCCAGGCCTGGGCCAGGCTCGGCGTCGACGTCGACCACGACTTCGAGCCCCTCTACGTGATCTCCGCCGACAAGAAGTCGCTGGTCACCGAGCTCAAGGAAGCGTTGAAGGACGTCGACGAGCTCTACCTCGCGACAGACGGTGACCGCGAGGGCGAGGCCATCGCGTGGCACCTGCTGGAGACGCTCAAGCCGAAGGTCCCGGTCCGCCGGATGGTGTTCCACGAGATCACCGAGTCCGCGATCCAGGCCGCCGCCGCCAACCCGCGCGACCTCGACCAGGACCTGGTCGACGCCCAGGAGACCCGCCGCATCCTCGACCGCCTCTACGGCTACGAGGTCAGCCCGGTCCTGTGGAAGAAGGTCATGCCGAAGCTCTCGGCGGGCCGCGTGCAGTCCGTGGCGACCCGTCTGGTCGTGGAGCGCGAACGCGAGCGCATGAAGTTCGTCAGCGCGAGCTACTGGGACATCTCCGCGCAGATGGACGCCGGCGAGAAGGCCACGCCGCGCCAGTTCGGCGCCCGGCTCGTCGCCGTCGACGGCACGCGCCTCGCCACCGGCCGCGACTTCGGCTCCGACGGCAAGCTCACCGGCAAGGCCGACGTGGTCGTGCTGGACGAGGCGCAGGCCAGGGCCATCGCGAACGGCCTGCAGAACGCGCCGGTCAAGGTCTCCTCCGTCGAGGAGAAGCCGTACACGCGCAAGCCGTACGCGCCGTTCATGACCTCGACGCTGCAGCAGGAGGCGGGCCGCAAGCTGCGGTTCTCCGCCGACCGCACGATGCGCACGGCGCAGAAGCTGTACGAGAACGGCTACATCACCTACATGCGAACCGACAGCACGACGCTGTCGGAGACCGCGATCAACGCGGCCCGCACGCAGGCCACGGACCTCTACGGCGCCCAGTACGTCGCGGACAAGCCGCGCCAGTACACGCGCAAGGTCAAGAACGCGCAGGAGGCCCACGAGGCGATCAGGCCGGCGGGAGAGGTCTTCCGCACGCCCGGCCAGGTGGCCGCCGAGCTCGACTCCGACGAGTTCAAGCTCTACGAGATGATCTGGCAGCGCACGATCGCGTCCCAGATGGCCGACGCGCGGGGCAACACGACCAGCGTGCGCATCCAGGGCAGGGCCGCGACGGGCCAGGAGGTCACGTTCGCCGCGTCCGGCCGCACGATCACCTTCGCCGGCTTCCTCAAGGCCTACGTCGAGACCGTCGACGCCGAGGCCGGCGGCGAGTCGGACGACGCGGAGTCGCGCCTGCCGCAGCTGGTCAAGGACCAGGACCTGACGATCGCGGAGCTGTCCGCGGACGGCCACACCACGTCGCCGCCCTCGCGCTTCACCGAGCCGTCGCTGATCAAGACGATGGAGGAGCTCGGCATCGGCCGTCCCTCCACCTACTCGTCGATCATCAGCACGATCCAGGACCGCGGCTACGTCTGGAAGAAGGGCGCCGCCCTCGTCCCGTCGTGGGTCGCCTTCGCCGTCGTCGGACTGCTGGAGCAGCACTTCGGCCGCCTGGTCGACTACGACTTCACGGCGGCGCTGGAAGACGAGCTGGACGGCATCGCCGCCGGTCGTCAGGGCCGCACGAACTGGCTGTCCGGGTTCTACTTCGGCGGCAGCGTCGGGCCCGACGGCTCGATCGGCCGCTCCGGCGGGCTGAAGAAGCTGGTCGGCACGGGTGTCGAGGACATCGACCCGCGCGAGGTCAACTCGATCCCGCTGTTCAGCGACGACGAGGGCCGCACGGTCGTGGTCCGCGTCGGCCGCTTCGGCCCGTACCTGGAGCGCGAGGTCGACGGGGCCGCGCAGCGCGCGAACCTGCCGGACGACCTGCCGCCGGACGAGCTGACGAACGAGATCGCCGAGAAGCTCTTCTCGACGCCGCAGGAAGGCCGTTCGCTGGGCACCGACCCGGTCTCGGGCAACGAGATCGTGGCCAAGGAGGGCCGCTTCGGCCCGTACGTGACCGAGGTGCTGCCCGAGCTCGAGGAGGGCACGCCGAAGTCGAAGGCGCCGAAGCCGCGCACCGGCTCGCTGTTCAAGTCGATGGCGCTGGACTCGGTCACGCTGGACGACGCGCTGAAGCTGCTCTCGCTGCCGCGCGTGGTGGGCAAGGACCCGGAGACGGGCGCCGAGATCACCGCCCAGAACGGCCGCTACGGCCCGTACCTGAAGAAGGGCACGGACTCGCGGTCGCTCACGGACGAGTCGCAGATCTTCACCGTCACGCTCGACGAGGCGCTGAAGATCTACGCGGAGCCGAAGAAGCGCGGCCGCGCGGCCGCCGCACCGCCGTTGCGCGAGATGGGCAACGACCCGGTGTCCGGCAAGCCGATGGTGATCAAGGAGGGCCGCTTCGGCCCGTACGTCACCGACGGTGAGGCGAACGCGTCGCTGCGCAAGACCGACAGCGTCGAGTCGATCACCGACGAGCGCGCGGCGGAGCTGCTGGCCGAGAAGCGCGCCAAGGGGCCGGTCAAGAAGAAGGCGCCCGCGAAGAAGGCGACGACGACCGCGAAGAAGCCCGCGGCCAAGAAGGCTCCCGCGAAGTCGAAGAGCTGAGCAGGTAGGAGGTGGCGGTGCCGAGCTCCCCATTCGGTCCGGACGGGACCCAGGCCCCGCCGCCTCCCCGGCTGTTCCCCGACCCGTTGGCGGGTCTGGTGACCGCCGACACGCCGGTCGCTCCCCTGTGGACGGCCGCGTCTTCCACGTCACGTGTGTCCGTGCCGACACCGCCGACGCCGGCCGAGGACGCGCGGCAGGCCGTCTGGTCGCAGATGCAGCAGGAGCAACGACGGCCGCGCGTCCGGCAGCAACGGCCGTCCGTCCCACTTCAGCAGCAGTGGGCCCCCATGGCGCAAGTGCCTGCGCCGCAACAACAACAGCCCGCGAAGCCCGTCAACGGCGTGGCCGCGTTCATCGGCTGCCTGATCGTGATCGGGTTCTTCGTCCTGGTGCTGCTCGCGATCCTCGGGTCGATCTTCAGCGGCTGACGTCGAGAGTCCGCCAACTTCACCCACCACATCCGGTTACGCTGACCGCACGGGGTTGGGCTGATAGGGGTGACTGAAATTCAGGACGCGGACACACCGGTGACCGAGGCAGGCCAGGCAGGGCAGGCCCAGTCCAGCGTGTCCACGGTTCACCGGCTTCGCTCGGTTCTGGCCATCAGGCCGTTCCGGAGGTTGTGGCTTGTCACCTACCTGTGCAGCGTCGGTGACTGGCTGTCACTGCTGGCGCTGACGGGTCTCGTCTCCGAGATGATGAACAGCTACCAGTGGCAGTCGTTCGCGCTGTCGCTGGTCGTGCTGACCCAGCTGCTGCCCGGCATCCTCTTCGCGCCCATCGGCGGCGTGCTCGCGGACAAGTTCGACCGCCGCAAGGTGATGGTGGTCTGCGACGTGCTGCGCGGGTCGCTGTTCATCTCGATCGCGCTGATCGGCTCGCCGGTCTGGCTGTTCGTGGCGAACTTCCTCGTCGGCTGCTGCGCGATGCTGTGGATCCCCGCCAAGGAGTCGGCGGTCCCGAACCTGCTGCGCCGCCCCGACCAGGTCGAGTCGGCGAACCAGCTCGGCCTGGTGATGACCTACGGCATCTCCACGATCAGCGGCTTCGGCCTGTACTCGCTGATCGCCGGCATCCCCGGCTACCTGAACCTGCAGGGCGGCAACCTCGAGTTCCGGATCGCGACGATCGCGGTCATCATCAACGGCCTGCTGTACTTCACCTCCGCGATCCTGATCGCGACCAGGCTGCCCGAGCTCTCCGGACGTGTGGCGGCCCAGAAGAAGGAGGTCGACGCCGACAAGCCCGGCTTCGTCGCGATGTTCCGCGACGGGCTGCGGTTCGCCGGCCGGACCCCGCTGGTCCGCGGCCTGGTCATCGGCATGATCGGCGCGTTCGCCGCGGCCGGTGTCGTGATCGCGACCGCGAAGCTCTACGCCCAGTCGCTGCTGGGCGGCGCGTCGACGTTCGGACTGCTGTTCGTGGCCGTGTTCGTCGGTCTGGCGATCGGCATGGCCACGGCGCCGCGCCTGGCCCGCCGGCTCACCTACAACCGCCTGTTCGGCGTCACGATCGTCGGAGCCGGCATCACGCTCGTGCTGGTCGCGCTGGCTCCGCACCTGTGGATCGCGCTGCTGATGGTGATGCTGGTCGGCGCGTGTGCCGGGGTGGCGTTCCTGACCGGCCTCACGATCGTCGGTTCGCAGGTCGAGGACGACATGCGCGGCCGCACGGTCGCGCTGATCCAGTCGTTGCTCAAGGTCGTGCTGTTCGGCGCGTCCGCCGGTGCCCCGCTGCTGGTGGCGCTGCTCCAGAAGCGCACGATCAGCGTCTTCGGCCACCCGATGGAGGTCGACGCGACCCGTCCGGTGATGCTCGGCGGCGCGGCGATCGCGATCGTCCTGGGCCTCGTCGCGTACCGGCAGATGGACGACCGCCGCGAGGAACCGGTGCTGTCGTCGCTGTTCGCGGCGATCCGCGGCCGCCGGTCCACCAAGGGCCTGCTGATCGCGGTCGAGGGCGACACCCGCGAGGACACGTCCGTGCAGGCGCGTCGCCTGGCCGCGTCGTTGCGCGCCGAGGGCCTCGACGTGCTGCTGGCCGCCGACCCCGAGCACGACGAACGCCGGTTGCGCACCATGCTGTCGTCCGCCGAACTGGCGGGCGTGCGCGCGCAGGCCCTCGTGGCCGCCGCCGTGCGCGCCGACGTCGTCGAACGGCAGGTGCGCCCCGCGCTGGACGAGGGGTCCGTCGTGGTGATGGAGCGCTACGTCGACTCACCGCTGGCGCACTTCAGCGCCACCTCGTCGCTGGAGCACCAGGAGCTCGAAGGCCTGGTCGACTGGGCCACCGGCCGGCTGCGCCCGGACCTGACGATCCTGCTCGACCGCCCGAACACCGACGGCAAGTCGCTCGGCCTGGAGAACCACTGGCGCGTCCAGCGGCTGCTGAGCGAGATGGCCGCCGCCGACCCCGACCGCTACGTCGTGGTCGAGGCCGAAGGCGACGCGGACGCCATCGCCGAACGGGTCCGCTCGGCCGTCGTCCCGCTGCTCGCGACGCGCAAGCGCCCGGTCCCCGAAGCCGCCGCCCCGACGCTGTGACCACCCCGCGCGCTGGGAGACTGGTCCCATGAGCGTGTGGGACGAGGTGGTCGGCCAGCCCGACGCGGTGGCGACCCTGTCCGCGGCCGCCGAAGCCGCGGGCACGATCGTCGCGGGAGGCACTCCCGCTCCCGGCGTGATGACCCACGCCTGGCTCTTCACCGGACCGCCCGGCTCGGGCCGTTCGTCCACCGCCCGCGCCTTCGCCGGGGCGTTGCAGTGCACCGTGACCGACGACCGTCCCGGCTGCGGCGAGTGCGGCGGCTGCCGCACGACGTTGCACGGCACCCACGCCGACGTGCGGGTCGTGGCGCCGGAAGGCCTGTCGATCTCGGTCGCCGAGATGCGGTCGCTGGTGCAGATCTCCGCCCGCCGCCCCACGTCGGGCCGCTGGCAGGTGGTGATCATCGAGGACGCCGACAGGCTGACGGAGGGCGCCGCGAACGCCCTGCTCAAGGCCGTCGAGGAGCCGCCGGAGCGGACCGTCTTCCTGCTGTGCGCGCCGTCGGACCACCCCGACGACGTGTCGGTGACCATCCGTTCGCGGTGCCGCCTGGTGTCGCTCGGATCGCCCCGCCCCGCCGCCATCGCCACGGCGCTGGAGGAGGTCGACGGCGTTCCTCCGGAGATGGCCCAGTGGGCGGCCTCGGTGTGCGGCGGCCACGTCGGACGGGCCCGGCGGCTGGCCGTCGACGAGCAGTCCCGCGCCCGGCGCGAGGCCGTGCTGCGGATCCCGCTCGCGCTGCGCAAGCCCGCGGACGTCTTCACCTGCGCCGACGAGCTGATCAAGGCCGCGGAGGAGGACGCCTCCACGGCCAACGAGGCCCGCAACGAGGCCGAGCGCGAGGCCCTGGAGACCGCGATGGGCGCGGGCGGCACCGGCAAGGGCACCGCGGCGGCCACCCGTGGCGCCAAGGGCGCGCTGAAGGACCTGGAGAAGCGGCAGAAGTCGCGGGCCACCCGCACCCAGCGCGACTCGCTGGACATGGCCCTGGTGGACCTCGCCGGGTTCTACCGCGACGCCCTGGTGACGAAGACCGGGTCCGAGGCGGCGCTGATGCACCCGGACCGGTCAGGCGACTCGCGGACGGCAGCGGCCTCGTGGTCGCCGGAGTCGATCCTGCGGCGGCTGGAGGCCGTGCTGGCCTGCCGGGAGGCCATCGAGGTCAACGTGAAGCCGCGGATCGCCGTCGAGGCGATGGTGACGACGCTGCACCGGGGCTGACGGGTGACCCCGGAGACCGCCGAGCGGCTCGGTCAGGACCTCGACCGGCTCGTCGCCGAGTTCCGGGCGGTGGCGCACTCGCTGGTGGACGCGCTGCCGGACCCGGACGTCGACCTCCAGTACGCGAGGACCGCCGGTGGCCACGAGGCCGTCGTGGACGCGTGCCCGGCGGGCTTCGCCGACATCGCCCGGCTGCTGGACCTGCGGCTGGACCCGGCCGAGCGCGGCTGACACCCCCGTCGGCCGACCGTGCGGAAGTCTCAGTCCTTCGCGCGCCTCGCGGGCAGCGCGGCGAAGATCACCACGCCCACCAGCAGCAGGCCCGTGCCGGTCCAGAACAGCGGGATCGACTGGTACGCGGCGTTCGTGTACGCGAGCGGCGGCGCCTTCTTCGGGGGCGCGGCCTGACCGCCGGGCTGCTCCGGCACGACCGGCTGGCTGGTCCCGCAGACCACACCGCCCTGCGGCGCCGCGGCCCGCACGATCTGCTCGCCCAGCGAGACCTGCGCGAGCGCCGTCGGCAGGTTCGGGAGCTTGAGCTTGTCCGTCGGCAGCAGCTGCACGTCGAGCATCCGCGCGGTCGCCCCGAGCTGGAACCCGCTGAACCCGTTGCCGCTGAAGGCCGACTTCTTCTCGGTCAGCCCGGCGATCTGGAGCTTGACGACGACGAGGTCGAGCAGCAGGGGGATGTCGATGGTGGGGTGCGCGGCGTCGAGCGTGCCGAGGTCCTTGCCGTTCTGGCTGACCTTGAGCACCGGCGCCGTGTAGGTGATCTTCGACGTCGCCTCGTCCCCGGTCGCCGTGGCCGTGAGGGTGGGCGGGCTGACCACGTCGATCTTGATGCCACCGGCCAGCTCCACGCTGACCGCGCGCATCGTCGACGTCGACTCGACCGCCTTGTTCGCGCTGCCCGGCACGTCGACCAGCCGCACCTGCGAGTTGGCCTCGAACGTGTCCGGAACGCTGATCAGGCTGGTCTTCGCGGGCAACGGCACCTCGGCCGGCAGCGCGCTCAGCACCTCGAGCCCGGCCAGCGACGTCCTCGCCGTCGCCAGCGGACTGACGCACGGCCCGAGCTTCTCGTCCCACCGCGCCTGCACGCTGCCGTTGAGCACCTTGAGCCGGCCCAGCGGCGTCTCCGGGATCGGCAACCCACCGGTCGTCGGCTGCGGGTTGTCCGGAACGGCCGTCTGCACCAACGTCCCCGGCGTCTGCGGCGCCCGTCCCGCCACCGCGAACCCGAACGGACTGGCCTGCGTCACCACGCGCTCGGTCGTCAGGAACGCCTCGCTGTTGACCTGGGCGCTCGCCAGCCCGAGCCCGAGCTCCGTGACCGACTGCCTGGGCAGCTGGTCCCCGAAGCCGGGCAGGATCGTGCTGGTCGGCACCCCCTGCGGCCCGAGCCGGATGACGCTGAGCCCGGTCCCCGCGTCCCCGACGGCGTGCCCGAGCGGCTGAGGCCCGTTCGGCGCCGACACGGGTGGCTGGTTCGGGTCGCGCGGTCCCGGCACCGGAGTGGTGGGAGGCTGCGCGAGCGCGGGCGCCGCGACGAGCGCGAGCAGCAACCCGGCCAGCGGCACGGAGAACGAACGGCGCATGAACCCACTCCTCGGCGGTGAGGTGGTGACGTCGGTCACGGTCCGTACAACGAAGCCGACCCCCGTGAGTGACGGGTCTTCGGGTGCGCTATGGTTATCGCGTCTCGCCGCCTTAGCTCAGTCGGCCAGAGCGGCTCACTCGTAATGAGCAGGTCATCGGTTCGATTCCGATAGGCGGCTCGGTGAGACGGAAGGGCCAGGTCACTCGTGACCTGGCCCTTCCTCTGTATTCAGGACTTCTGACCTCTAGCCGCAAGAGGCGAGTGCGTTCTCCAACGCGGTTCGTTCGGCAGGCGCCACGGTCAGCCCATAAGCGGTCTTCACCGTCACGTACATGCGCCCGTAAGAACACGCATATCCCGAATTCGGCGGCATCCACTCGTCCGGCGTCTTGTCGCTCTTCGACTGGTTCGCCTTGCCCGACACGGCGACGAGGTTGCGCAGGTCGTTGGCCGCCGCCACCCGCTGCTCCGGCGCCCACGCCGCCGCACCGCTGCGCCACATCTCCGCCAGCGGCACCACGTGGTCGATCTGGATCTTGGAGGTCCTGGAGATCTGCGTGCCGGTGTACGGGTCGTCCAACGTGCCGGACTGCACGCCGCAACGGCCGGGCTTGCGCTCGACGTTCGTCAGGTCGCGGGCCAGGACCTGGCTGCGCTGGTCGCAGCCGTCGCCGTCGGCGTCGAACCACGGCTGGCCGAAGACGCACGCCTTGCCGTCGTCGCAGTCGCGCACGTAGCCGTCGAGCCTGCCCGGTGTCGCCACCTTCAGCGCGGCGAGCGAGGTGCGCGCCGTCGCGACGTCCAGGGTGCCGGCCGGCACGCGGTCCAACTGGGAGCCTGTGGCGCCGGGGGAGGTCGCCAGGGGCAACGCCGAACAGCCGGTCAGCAGGAAGATCAGCAGCAACCACCGCATGGGAAGGGCATACCCGGCGATGCTGACGATCATGGCCGCCCAACGGCACAACTCGCGGAGACTGGATGGAGTACTCCAAACGTCAGACGAGTTCGCCACGTCCGACTGGCAGACTGCGGCGCATGAAGCCAGTCGCGGCCCTCGCCGCCCTGCTCCTGCTCGTCGCTTCCTGCAGCGCGAGCGAACCCGAAACGCCTCCCGTCGAACTGCCGCCGTCCGGCGCGAAGTTCGACTACCAGGTCGGTGCGGTCTACCAGCCGGAGGCGAAGGTCAAGGTCGTCGTGCGGGACCGCGGCCAGTTCCCGGTGGGCGACCGCTACAACGTCTGCTACCTCAACGCCCTGCAGACGCAGCCCGACCCGATGGACGGCAGCCTCAGCTGGTGGAAGAAGAACCACCTGGACCTGCTGGTGAAGGACCCGGACGGCGAGCCGGCGATCGACCCCGAGTGGGACGAGGGCATCCTCGACATCTCGACCCCCGACAAGCGCGGCCGGATCCTCGACATCCAGAAGAAGTGGATCGAGGGCTGCAAGATCTCGCGCTTCCAGGCGATCGAGGCGGACAACCTCGACTCGCACACGCGGGCCGGCGGCGCGTTCGACCTCAACGCCACCAAGGAGTTCATGAAGGCGTTCGTGCGGCACGCCCACGAGAAGGGGCTGGCCGTCGCGCAGAAGAACGGTCACGAGCTGGGCGACTCGGGCAAGAAGTACATCGGGTTCGACTTCGCCATCGCCGAGGACTGCCAGGCCAACGGCGAGTGCGGGCCGTACGCGGAGGCGTTCAGCGAGAAGGTCTTCGAGATCGAGTACACCGACGAGGCGTTCCAGAAGTCGTGTTCCGATCGCGGCGGCAAGAGGTCCGTCATCCTCCGCGACCGGAACCTGGTGTCGTACGGACACCCCGACTACGTCTACGAGGCCTGCCCCAGCGCCTGAGCCAGGAACGCCGTCCACTTCTCCCGCAGGCCCGTCGCGTCGCCGAACACGTGGTGGCCGACGGCGTGCGTGCCGTGGAAGCGGTAGAGGCCCTCGGGTCCGCGCACGCCCAGGAACACGCCGGGCACGCCGTAGTCGACCACGCCATTGATCCCGAACGGCTCCAGCGCCACCTCGTCGCCGACCGCGAAGTCCGCGGGCACACCGAGTGCGGCGGCCAGGCGGGGCCACGCGTCCGCCGGCTGTTCGGAAGGCGCCTGCGCGAAGACGTACGTGCCGCGCTGACCGGTGAAGTGCTTGACGTACTGGCCCAGCGTGAACAGGTACATGTCCCAGCCGTGCGACTGCTGGTCGACGAACTCGTCGCCCCAGCCGTCGGCGAGGATGCCGGTGTGCACGAACCGCAGGACGGTCGTGCCCTGCTCGCGGCCCTCGACCAGGTACTCCATCGCGTGGAACGTGCCGTCCTCGCCCTTGTCGCTCTCGTACGCGAGGCGCTTGCCGGGCTCCCAGGCGGTGATCGTCGAGGCCTCCTGGAAGAAGCCCAGGTCGAGCGTCATGCGGCCGCCGAGGCGTCCGTCGACGGTGTGCGGGCCCATGAACCACGAGTCGATGCCCGGTCCCGTGGCGATAGCGTCCCAGACCTCTTCCGGGGTGCCCTCGACCTCGACTTCCTTGCTGATCTCGAACTCGTGGGTCACGACTCGTCCTCCTTGGCGACGGCGTTCACGCTCGGGTGCAGGGCGACGACGACTCGGTGCGGCCGCCCTCCTTCTGCCTGTTCGTCGTGGTACTTGGCGACGAGCTGCGTCACGCAGCCGGCGAGCTCCTCGGCGAACGCCGCCCGGTCCGCGGCGGTCGCGAAGCGGATCTCACCGTCCAGCGCGAAGGTCGCGAGTCGCTTCTTCGCCCTGGTCGCGCCTGTGATCAACGTGCCGACGTCGCGCACCAGCCTGGCCGAGACCGCGAGCAGCCACCGCGCGGACAACCGGTCGGGCGACCGCGCCGGGTCGGGCTGCACGGCCGCGAGGGCGGTCGGGGAGATGACGTAGGACGCCGCCGTCGCCTGGAGCAGGCGCTCGTTGACGTTGCCCTTGCGCCGTTCCTCGACGAGCTCCACCAGGCCGTGCTGCTCCAGCGTGCGCAGGTGGTAGTTCACCTTCTGCCTGGGCAGACCGACCTTCGCGGCGAGCATCGTCGCCGATCCCGGCTCTGCCAGCTCCGCGAGCAGCCTCGCTCGCACGGGGTCCAGCGACACCTCGGCCGCGGACGGGTCCTCGATCACCGCCACTTCGAACATGGCGCAAGCGTCACACCGAAAACAAAATTAGTCAAGAACTGCGTTGCTGTCGGTGATGTTGCTCCACACGGGTGGCATCGGGGCCGGTAACGTAAGCGGCGTCTCGATTGGTCGTTGCCAATAAGCAACCACTGGGAGACGAACATGATCACGATGCTGGTCCTGACGCTGCTGGCGCTGCCCTTCGCCCTGACCGCCGCCAACGTCGGAAGACGCAGGTGGATACGCAAGAGGGGCGTCGCCCGCGTGCGCGCCGAGCTCGACGGTTTCCACGCCGAGCTGGCACGACAGGGCCTGAGTCACTTCTCCGGCCGGTGAACCTCGCCCGACGGTGAGATCCGGGTGACCACGTCGCCGTAGCGGTCCAGCAGCGCGGCCGTGACGGTCTCCGGAGTGCCGACGACGCAGAACTCGTGCAGCACCTCGTCAGTGATCAGCTCGCTCATCTCCGCCCACTGCTGCCGCCGCGACATGCGGTGCAGCTCCTCGTGCAGCGCGCCCCAGCCGTGCAGGTCCAGAACGGGCCGGTACGCGGGCGTCGACCCGTAGAACGCGATCTGCCGCTTGACGTCGGCGATCTCCTCGTCGTTCGTCGCGGCGAACACCGGGCCGCTGATCTCGAAGCCCTCCAGCGTCTCGCCCACCTTCGCCCGGCCGCGTTCCAGCGCCGGCAGCGTCACCTCGCGCAGGTACCGCTCGGTCGTGAAGTTGTGGCACAGGAAGCCGTCCGCGACCTCGCCGGCCACCTCCGTCATCCGCTCGCCGACGCCCGCCAGGTAGATCGGCGCGGTGCCGTGCGGGTTCGGGCCGGGGTCGAAGAACGGCGTCATCAGCGTGTGCGTGTAGAACTCGCCGCGGAACGCCAGCCGCTCGCCCGTCTCCCACGCGTGCCAGATCGCGCGGATCGCCAGCACGAACTCGCGCATCCGCGCGGCGGGCCTGCTCCACGGCATGGCGAAGCGCTTGGTGATGTGCGCCTCGACCTGCGAGCCCAGGCCCAGGTTGAACCGGCCCCCAGACAGCAACCGGAGGTCGTTCGCCGTGGTCGCGACGGTCATCGGGTTGCGGGCGAACGCCACCGCGATCGCCGTGCCGAGCTCGATCCGCTCGGTCGCCGCGGCGGCGCCGGCCAGGGCGAGGAACGGGTCGTGCTTCGTCTCGGCGAGCCAGAACCCGTCGTAGCCGAGGTCCTCCGCGCTCTTCGCGAGGGACCCGGCGCCGGCCGGGGTGTAGTCGACGGCAGCTCTGTCCAGCTTCATGCCGGTGAGGTTATTAGCGGTAGCGGGACTCGCACGCGATGCCGTTGCGGTTGTCGTCCAGTTCGACGCGGTATCCCGGCTGGCCCCAGTAGAGCGGCGCGGCACCGGCGCGACGGGCGTCGTCGCAGGTCGCGAAGAACACCGGCGCCTTGGGCTGCGTGGTCGTCACCTTCGGCTTCGTGGTGGTGGTGACCGGCGGTGCGGGAGGCGGAGGCGGGGGAGTGGTCGGCGTCTCCGTGGTGTCCTTGCCGCCGCACGGCGAGCCCCACAGGCCCATCGGGACCCGTTGCGCGACCGCTTCGGCTTCCTTCTGCACGGGCGTGGGCGCGCCCGCGGTGCGCCCGGCGCCGTTGCCCAGCGCGAGCAGCGCGTAGTCGGTGCCGTCGGCGAGGCTCAGCGCGCCGGTCGTCCGGTCGAAGCGGACCTGCTGGCCCAGGAGCATGCTCTTAGCGAAACCGGCGGCGGCGCCCGCCCAGCACGGTCCTGGCTGGGCGAGTCCGCTGACCTCGGCTTTCGTGCCGTCGGAGAGCACCACCGCGCGGCCGTCGACGATCGAGGCCACGGTGAGGTCGAGCTGTGCGGGCGGGACCGACGCCGACGTCGTCACCGGCGTGTCCTCGACCGGTTTCTCGACGGCGACGGGAGTCGACTGCTGTATCTGCGTCGCGCATCCCGTGGTCAACGCGACCAGCAGGAGACCGCCCACAGCTCTCCACCCCGACATGGCCCTGAATGGTGCCGTAGATCGCCGGTGTGGCCAAGGTTACGTATTCGCCTCGGATCGGTTCACCGGTAGTCCGAACTGAAATACGGAGATGCCCAGTTCAGCGTGCGGGCTTCAGCGTCCAGACGACCGTCATCTCGCCGGTGGTCACGCCCTCGGCGTTGGTGATGGTGATCGTCACCGGGAACTCGGGCCGCGTGCCCGCCTCCAGCTCGGCGAGGACGTCGTCGGCGGAGCGCCCCAGCACGGCCTCGGCGCGCAAGGTGCCCATCGCGATCTTCTTGTAGGCGATGTCCGCGCGGACCGCGAGCGGCGTCGCCTTGCCCAGGTGGGCGGAGAACGCGGCCATCACGACGGCGCCGGACGCGGACTCGCCGAGGCCGAACATCATCGCGGCGTGCGGTCCGCCGATGTGGTTGTGCAGCGTCGGGGTGTCCGGCAGCGACGCGACCACACGACTGGCGGAGACCTCCTCGAACTCGATGCCCGTGCTCTTCACGTAAGGCACGGCCTGCTTCATGGCATCGGCGACGAACGATACGTCTTGGCTCATGAAGCGGATGCTACCGACGGGTAATGAAGTCTGCTACCGACCGGTAACAAATACTGCCCGTACGTACACCACTCCACAGTGGAGTGAGACTTGAAACTCACTTGCAATCCGGTGGACCGAGATGGATGCTTGTACCTAGCAACTAGTTGGGTGATACAAGCAACGAGGTGTCAGATGGTCGATCCGGGCAGGTGCATCGGCGTGGACATGGGCATCGATCCCGAGCACGAGCTCGCGGATCGGGTCGGCATGGCCATGGTGCGCCTGAACAAGATGCACGCCCAGATGTCGCACCAGATGGCCAAGCAGGGCATGGACAAGTCCGCCTTCGTCCTCCTCGCGACTCTCTCCGGTCTCGGAGAGTGCCGCTCGAGTGCGCTCGCGGAGGCGGTGCTCTCCGACCCGTCCACGGTCAGCAGGCAGGTAGCCGGGCTGGTCAAGGACGGACTGGTGGAGAGGCGAGCTGATCCGGCAGACGGACGGGCCAGCGTTCTCGCGGTCACGCAGGCGGGAACCACGCTGATCAAGAACCGGCGCCGGCAGCGCAACGAGGCCATCGAGCACATGTTCGCCGAGTGGCCGGCAGAGGACTTCAAGAACTTCACGGAACTGTTCGAGCGCTTCGTCCAGGACTACGAGCGCACGGTTCCGGCGTACATGACCGACCGCGGGACGGGGACCCGCGCAGGAGGGGAAAACTAGAGATGTCACAGACAACCGATGCGGCGACTCCCGCGCCAGGAGCTTCCCTGACGCATCGCCAAATCCTGACGATCCTGTCCGGCCTGCTGCTGGGCATGTTCCTCGCGGCGCTGGACCAGATGATCGTCGCCAGCGCCATGAAGACCATCGCCGACCAGCTGCACGGCCAGACGCTGCAGGCGTGGGCGACCACCGCCTACCTGATCACCGCGACCATCACGACCCCGTTGTACGGCAAGCTGTCCGACATCTACGGGCGCAAGCCGATGTACCTCGCGGCGATCTCGCTGTTCCTCGCCGGCTCGCTGCTCTCCGGCATCGCGACCTCGATGTACGAGCTCGCCGCGTTCCGCGCGGTCCAGGGCCTCGGCGCCGGCGGTCTGATGTCGCTCGCGTTCGCGATCATGGCGGACATCATCTCGCCGCGTGAGCGCAGCAAGTACTCCGCGTACTTCATGGCCGTGTTCGGTTCGGCCAGCGTGCTCGGCCCGGTCATCGGCGGTGTGTTCGCCGGCATGAACACGTTCCTGGGTGTCACCGGCTGGCGCTGGGTGTTCCTCGTCAACGTGCCGATCGCGCTGCTCGCGCTGTTCGTCGTCGCCCGCGTGCTCAACATCCCGCACCAGCGCGTCAACCACCGCATCGACTTCGGTGGCGCCATCTCGCTGACCGTCGGCCTCGTGCCGCTGCTGATCGTGGCCGAACAGGGCCGCGAGTGGGGCTGGGCGTCGGCGACCTCGATCATCATGTACGTCATCGGCGTGGTCGGCCTGGTCGCGTTCGTGTGGGTCGAGAACCGCATGGGCGACGAGGCGCTGCTGCCGATCCGGTTGTTCCGCAACCAGACCTTCGCACTCGGCAACACGATCAACTTCGTGCTCGGCATCGGCATGTTCGGCGGCATGGTCTCCATCCCGCTGTACCTGCAGATCGTCAAGGGCGTCTCGCCGACCACCGCGGGCCTGATGCTGCTGCCGATGACGTTCGGCATCATGTCGGCCACCGCGATCTCCGGCAAGATCACCTCGTCGACCGGCCGCTACAAGATCTTCCCGATCATCGGCGCCGGCCTGATGGCGATCGCGTTGTTCCTGTTCAGCACCATCGGCACGGACACGCCGAACTGGCAGACGATGATCTACATGTTCATCATGGGCGCCGGTCTGGGCCAGTGCATGCAGACGCTGCTGCTGGCGATCCAGAACGACTCCGAGCCGCGCGACATGGGCGTGGCGACCGCCTCGGCGACGTTCTTCCGCCAGATCGGCGGCACCGTCGGCACCGCGGTGTTCCTGTCGATCCTGTTCAGCACGGTCGGCGACAAGATCGCCGACGGCATCAAGACCGCGCTGCAGACCGATGCCTTCAGGGCCGCCCTGGGGCGCAACCCGGAGTTCGCCAAGATGCTGCAGGGTGGCGGCGGATCCGGTGTGGACATCAACAACACCGAGTTCCTGAAGAACCTCGACCCGGTTTTGGCGAAGCCGTTCCTGGACGGGTTCTCCGGGGCCATCGACCTGGTGTTCATGACCGGTGGGATCGTCATGGTGGCCGCGTTCGTGCTGGTTTGGTTCTTGCGCGAGAAGCCGCTTTCGACCAAGTCCGGGCTTGAGCGGGTGGCTGACGCTGAGGCTGTGGCCATTCACTGAGTTCGGTTGAGTTGCGGAAGGGTCGTCCC
>NZ_DASVFL010000320.1:0-8517 GCF_036380075.1 Lentzea sp.
AGCTCGGGATCGTCCTGCAGAGCGCGACGGACGCCGCGACGCTGACGGTCCGCGAAGCCGTGCAGCACTACGCGAGGTACTACGGGAACCCGCGTGACCCGGAGGAGGTCATCGACCTCGTCGGGCTCACCGAGAAGGCCAGGTCCCGCGCCGGGACGTTGTCCGGCGGTCAGCGGCGGCGGCTCGACGTGGCGCTCGGCATCATCGGGCGGCCGGAGCTCGTCTTCCTCGACGAGCCGACCACGGGCTTCGACCCCGAGGCGCGCCGGCAGTTCTGGGGCCTGATCAAGCTGCTGGCCGCCGAGGGCACCACGATCCTGCTGACCACGCACTACCTCGACGAGGCCGAGGCGCTCGCCGACCGCGTGGCCGTGCTCGCCGGGGGGCGGATCGTCGCCGAGGGCACGCCGCAGACGCTCGGCGGACGTGCGCACGCCGACGCCACGGTCCGGTGGCTGACCGATCGCGGCTACACCGAGGTCAAGACCTCCGAACCGACCAGGGTCATCGCCGAGGTGTCCCGCGGCGGCGAGCTGGCCGAGCTCACCGTCACCCGTCCTTCGCTGGAAGACGTCTACCTGGAGCTGATCAAATGACCACGCCGGTCCTGTCCAAGACGGCCTCGGCCGCGGCGGCCGCCCTGCCCTCCACGCTGTCGCTCGGTCTCGCGAGGGGTGCGACCGAGCTGCGGGAGTTCTTCCGGCAGAAGGAAAGCCTGATCTTCACGGTGTCGCTGCCCGCGATCCTGATGCTGCTGCTCGGCACCGTCTACGTCTCCGAGCCGTCGCACGGCCAGATGTTCGCGGCCAGCATGATCGGCGCCGGCATCATCTCGACGTCGTTCGTCGGGCTCGGCATGAGCGTCGTCGCCGACCGCGAGGACGGGACGCTCAAGCGGTTGCGCGGCACGCCGATGCCGTTCGCGTCCTACTTCATCGGCAAGGTCGTCCTGGTCTTCGTGTCGAGCCTGGTCGAGGCCGCGCTGCTGATGGCGGTGGCCGTGCTGCGGTTCGACGTCGAACTGCCGTCGACGGCGGAGAAGTGGTTCACGTTCGGCTGGGTGTTCACGCTCGGCGTCATCTCGTGCTCGCTGATCGGCGTGGCGCTCAGCGCGATCGCCAAGAACACCCGCAACGCGGCGGGCGTGCTGAACCTGCCGTACATCGTGCTCCAGTTCCTCAGCGGTGTGTTCATCATGCAGACGGCTCTGCCGGAGTCGCTGCGCACCGTGGGCTCGCTCTTCCCGCTCAAGTGGGTGTGTCAGGGTTTCCGCTCGGTGTTCGCACTGGACGACGGCTACGCGGTCATGGAGGCGGCGGGATCATGGGAGCTCGGGAAGATCGCGCTCGTGCTCGGGGCGTGGACGATCGCGGGCCTGGTGCTCGTGAGCAGGACCTTCAAGTGGAGCAACACCAGCAGCTGACGACCTGGTACGTGCTCTTCGCACTGACCCAGGTCACCACGATCACGCTGGTCCTGGTGGACGCCAACCCCCTCGCCGACAGGCTGTCGGCGGCGGGGTTGCTCGTCCTGAACGGCCTGTGGTTCCTCGCCTTCGGCAACCGGCTGCTCAGGTCCGGGGTCGAGGACTGGCACGGCTTCGTCTACGCGGTGGGCTCGCTGGCCCTCTGGGCTCCCGCGGTCTGGCTGAGCGGCAACGCCACGTTCGCACTGTTCGGCCTGGTGCCGCAGATCTACATGGTGCTGCCGGCGACGTGGGCGTTCTTCCCGATGGTGGTCTTCGTCTTCACCCCGCAGCTCCTCACCTGGCTGGCCGGCGCCGACGCCGCCCTGCCCTGGCCCGCGGCGCTGCTGATCGTCGGTTTCTCGCAGGCGTTCGGGTGGGCGGTGAGCCGGATCGCGCAGCAGAACAAGCAACGCGGTGAGCTGCTGGAACGCATCGAGGCCCTGACCATCGAGGCCGAACGGGCGCGGTGGTCGGCGGACATCCACGACACGCTGGCCCAGGGCTTCACCTCGATCATCACGCTCCTGCAGGGCGCGCAGCCGAACGTCGAGCTGGCGCTGCGGACCGCACGGGAGAACCTCCGCGAGGCGCGGGCGCTCGTCGCCTCCAACGCACCGTCCCCTTTGGACGGATCATCGCTGGAGGACGCGCTGCGGAGGCTGCTGGCGAGTGCGCCGCTGCCGTCGACGTTCCGGGTGATCGGCGACCCCGTACCGCTGGCGACCTCGGTGGACGTGGTGCTGTTGAGGACCGTTCAAGAGGCGCTCAACAACGTGACGAGACATTCGGGGGCGTCACGGGTGGACGTGGTGATGCGGTTCGACACCGACGGCGTGTCCCTGGAGGTGCGCGACGACGGACGCGGGTTCGGCGACGCGCCGGAGGGCTTCGGCCTGCGGGGCATGCGCGCGAGGCTCGAGCAGGTGGGTGGCACGCTGTCGCTGTCGAGCGACGAGGGTGCGTCGGTGCTGGTGGAGGTGCCGCTGTGATCAGGATCCTGCTGGTGGACGACCACCCGGTGGTGCGCCAGGGCCTGAAGGGGATGCTCGTGGCGGACGACCTGGAGGTCGTCGGTGACGCGGGCTCCGGCCAGGAGGCGGTGCTGAAGGCCGCCGAGCTGAAGCCGGACGTCGTCCTGATGGACCTGCGCATGCCGGAGATGGACGGGGTGGCCGCCACCGCGAAGATCGTCGGCACCGGGCCGCGCGTGCTGGTCCTGACCACGTACGAGACCGACTCGGACATCCTCCGCGCGGTCGAGGCCGGCGCCTCCGGCTACCTGCTCAAGGACTCGACGACCGAGGACCTGATCGCGGCGATCCGGGCGGCGTCGTGCGGCGAGACCGTGCTGGCGCCGTCGATGGTCGCGAAGGTCGTCGGCCAGGTCCGCACCCCGCCGCTGTCCGCGCGGGAGGCGGAGGTGTTGCGCCTGGTCGCGAAGGGTCTGTCGAACGTCGAGATCGGCCGGTCGCTGTTCATCTCGGAGGCGACCGTCAAGACCCACCTGCTGCGGGTGTTCAACAAGCTGGGCGTCTCGGACCGGACCGCCGCGGTCACCACAGCGCTGGATCGGGGGATGTTGCAGTGACCCAGGACACCCGGCTGACATCTCCCGTCCATCAGCCTGCAACACTGTGAACTCCGGCAACGGCGCCGGTCACAGGTCCCTGAAGATCGTCAATCGCCCCGGAGGCGTGACCACATGACCCAGACCGCCGATCCGACCTCGTTGGTGCTCCCCGCCGAGCTCAAGCCGTCCGACGGCCGCTTCGGCTGTGGACCGTCCAAGGTGCGTCCCGAGGCCGTCCAGGCCCTCGCCACCGAGGGTGCCGCGCTGCTCGGCACCTCCCACCGGCAGAAGCCCGTCAAGAACCTCGTCGGCCGCGTCCGCTCCGGACTGCGCGAGCTGTTCCAGCTCCCCGACGGCTACGAGGTCGTGCTCGGCAACGGCGGCACCACGGCGTTCTGGGACGCGGCGTCGTTCGGGCTGGTCCGCGAGACCGCGCAGCACTTCACCAACGGCGAGTTCTCCTCCAAGTTCGCGAAGGTCACGCAGACCGCGCCGTTCCTGAAGGACTCGCTGGTCACCAAGGCCGAGCCGGGCACCGCCCCCGAGCTGTTCTACGCCGAGGGCGCCGACCTGGTCGGCTGGGCGCAGAACGAGACCTCGACCGGTGTCGCGATGCCCGTCACGCGCATCGAGGGCTCCGGCGACGCGCTCATCGCGATCGACGCCACGTCCGGCGCCGGCGGCCTGCCGGTTAAGGCCGAGGACTTCGACGTCTACTACTTCGCGCCGCAGAAGTCGTTCGCCTCGGACGGCGGCCTGTGGCTCGCGCTCATGTCGCCGGCCGCGCTGGCCCGCGTCGAGGAGCTCAAGGACCGCTGGGTGCCGGAGTTCCTGTCGCTGCCGACCGCGCTCGACAACTCCACCAAGGACCAGACGTACAACACGCCGTCGGTCGCCACGCTGTTCCTGCTGGCGCACCAGATCGACTGGATCAACGGCAACGGCGGCCTCGACTGGGCCGTCGCGCGCACCAAGGACTCGTCGGACCGCCTGTACTCCTGGGCCGAGAAGACCGCGTACACCACGCCGTACGTCGAGAAGGCCGCCGACCGCTCGCAGGTCGTCGGCACGATCAACTTCAACGACGACGTGGACGCCGCCGTGGTGGCGAAGGTGCTGCGCGCCAACGGTGTCGTCGACGTCGAGCCGTACCGCAAGCTCGGCAAGAACCAGCTGCGCGTCGCGATGTTCCCGGCCATCGAGCCGGACGACGTCACGATCCTGACGCAGGCGATCGACTGGGTCGTCGGCCAGATCTGAGCTCCTCCGCACCTGGGGCGCACCGGCTTGCTCGCCGGTGCGCCCCAGGGCTTTTTCAGGCGAGTGCCTCCGTGGGCGACTGTCGCGCCGCCCGCACCGCCGGGTAGACCCCGGCGACGGCACCGATGAGGACCGCAGAGCCCACTCCCCCGAGCAGGGCCGGCCACGGCAGCGCCGCGGGCCACCGCTGGCTGATCGAGTACCCCGCCGTGACCGCGATCCCGACGACCACCCCGACCAGCCCGCCGAGACCGGACAGCAGCACCGACTCGGTGAGGAACTGCCACCTGACCTGACGCCGGGTCGCCCCGAGCGCCCGCCGCAGACCGATCTCCCTGCGCCGTTCCAGCACCGAGATCACCATCGTGTTGGCCACGCCGACGCCACCCACCAGCAACGCGACTCCACCCAGTCCCAGGAACAGCGCGTTGTAGGAGCTCTCCGCCAGCTGCTGTGCCTCCAGCGCCTCCGACGGCCTGGACACCTTGACCTCGTTGGACTTCTGCGGGTTCAACGTCGGCCCGAGCAGGTTGCGGACGTTCTCGACCTGGTCGGGGGACGTGCGCACGTAGACCGTGTTCGCGTTGCCCTCGAACCCGAACGCCTCCTTCGCCACCTCCCACCCGACGAGCGCGGATCGGTCGATCTCCGGCGACAGCGGCAACGGCCCGAGGATCCCGACCACGGTGAACCACTGGCCGTCGATCCACAGCTGCACACCGGGCTTGTCCACGCCGAGCCGCGAGGCCGCGGTGCCCCCGAGCACCACCGACTTCTCGCCGGGCGAGAGCCACCGCCCCGCGCGGACCTCGGCGTTGAGGACCTTCAGCAGGTCCTGCTCCGCCGCCTGCACCTGCAACCCGAGCGTGTCGCTGGACGGCACGAGGTCGTTCTTGCGGACGTTCGCGCTGATCTTGCCCGTGGCGCTGGCCGCCGACACCGCGCCGATGCGCTTGGCCATCGGCACCGCCGTCTCCGGCAGCTTCGCGTCGGCGCCGAAGAAGTCCTGGCCGGGCGCGGCGGTGAGGAGGTTGGTACCCAGCTTGGACATCTTGTCGTTCAGGGCCGCCGCGCTGGAGGCCGGGATGCCGACGACCGCGATCACGGCGGCGATGCCGATGGCGATGCCCAGGGCGGAGAGGACGGCGCGGACGGGGCGGGTCCGCATGCCGAAGAAGCCGAGGCGGAGGAGGTCCATCAAACGATCACCCCGTCGCGCACCTCGACGCGGCGCGGCGCCCACGCCGCGATGTCCCGGTCGTGCGTGATCAGCACGATCGTCGTGCCGTCGGAGTTGAGGCTCTCCAACAGCTCCAGCACGCCGGCGCCGTTCTGCGTGTCCAGGTTCCCGGTCGGCTCGTCGGCCAGCAGGATGCCCGGCGTGTTCACCACGGCACGGGCGATCGCGACGCGCTGGCGTTCGCCGCCCGAGAGCTCGTGCGGTTTGTGCAGAGCGCGGTGGATCAGCCCGACTCTGTCCAGAGCGGACATCGCGAGAGCCCGGCGCTTCGAGCGCGGGACGCCGGCGTAGACGAGGCCCGAGGCCACGTTCTCGATCGCCGACAGGCCCTCGGTGAGGAAGAACTGCTGGAACACGAACCCGATCGTGCGGGCCCGCAGGGCCGACAAGGCGTTGTCCGACAACGAGGACACGTCGTGGCCGTCGATCTCGACGCGGCCCGTGGTGGGCTTGTCGAGCGTGCCCATCAGGTGCAGCAGGGTCGACTTGCCCGAGCCGGACGGGCCCACGATCGCGAGCATCTCCCCGCCCCCGACGGTCAGGGAGACGTCGCGCAGCGCCTGCACACCGCCGGGGTAGGTGCGGCTCGCGTGGTCGACGGTGATCACTCGGTGGTCACCACCTTCATGCCCTCGCGCAGGCCTTCGCCCCGCACCTCGACCTGGCCCTTGGCGAAGACGCCGACGGTGACCGGGATGGTCCTGCCGTCGTCGGTGACCAGGCCGTAGCCGCCCTCGGCCAGCGCGAGCAGGGCGCCGATCGGGACCGCGAGCACGTTCTGCTTCTTCGCCACGGTGAACACGGCGGTGACGCTGCCGCTCTCGACGCCCTCGACGGCCTTCGGGTCGTCGACGGACACCGTCAGCACGATCTTCGGCTTCTGGCCCTGGTTGGGGTCGCCGGCGGTGCGGGTGATGCCGGTGATCGTGCCGGTGGTGGGCTTGCCGCCGGTGATCGACAGCTCGACCTTCTCGCCCTGCTTCGCCAGGCGCTGTTTGGACTGCTCCAGCTCGACGGTCACCGCTCGCTCGGTGCCGGTGACCTTCATCAGTTCGCCGCCGGCGGGTGCGCCGAGCTGGGTGTTCAGCGACGCGACGCGGATGGCGCCCGGCTGGACGACCACGTCGCCGGAGCCGAGCTTGCCGGTCTGCTCCAGGCCGTTGGCCTTCTGCCACTTCTTCAGCGCGGTGGCGGTGTAGTAGGTGAACCTGTCGTCGGGGGTGCCGAAGTCGGCGAACCCGAGTGCGGCGAGGTTCTCCTCCACCACCTTGACGTCCGGGCCGTTCGACATGCCCTGCTCCAGGTCGCGGTAGAGCGGGATTTCGCCGTAGAACAGCGGCACCGGCTTGGCGTCCGAGTGGAAGACCGGCTTGCCCCGCTCGACGACGTCGCCCTGCTTCGGCAGGCCCGTGACGGTGCCGCTTTTCCGGCTGGCCAGCGCTCGTTCCGCGCCGTGGCCGAGCTGGCCGGTCACCGACTGCTGGTCGGCCAGGTTCGTCCTCTTCACCTGCGCGGTCTTCGCCGGGTTGTTCTGCAACGGCGCGGCGTTGGCCTGGTTGGAGGCGACCCTAGTGAGCACCACGACCCCGCCGGTGCCGAGCACCACCGCGGCGACGAGCGCGGCGATGACGACCTTCCTGTTCACGCGGCGCTTCATCCGGCCGGCCTCGCCGCGACCATGCCGCCCTCACCCAGGCCGCAGTCCTTCATGTCCTGCTTGACCTTGTCGTCCTCCATGTCGGGCAGCTCGATGGCCTCGCCGACGGCGCCACCGCCCTCGAACTTCGGGTCGGGCCAGTTGTAACCCCTGTCGCGCATGCACTTCGCCTGCTGGCGCATCTTGTCCTGCTCCTCTGGCGACGGCGGCTTGAACTCGCCGCCGTTGGGCAGGTACTGCTTGCACGCGTTGTGGGCGTTCGACATCTTGTCGCCGTCGTCCGCGCTGCCGCCGGGGATGGCCATCGTGATGCCGTTGCCGTCGCCCTGCGGGTCCGGCATGTCGATGCCGTTCTCCCGCATGCACTGCGCGAACTTGACCATGTCCGCCCTGTTGTCCTTCTTCTGCTCGTTCTCCGCCGGCTTGCTACCGCAGGCGGTCAACGCCATCAGCACGGCGAAGAGGAGCGCGGTGGTTTTCTTCACGGCGACAGGTCTACGGAGGCCGTCATTCGACCGCGTTAAGCGAAAGCCCTTATCCGGCGCTTATGCCCCTCGCGCGGAAAATGGGCGCCATGCGTGTGCTGGTGGTCGAGGACGAACAGCTGCTCGCGGACACGATCGCCGAGGGACTGCGCAGGTTCTCGATGGCGGTCGACGTCTGCTACGACGGCGAGGCGGCGCTGGAACGCGTCGGCGTGCACGCGTACGACGTCGTGGTGCTCGACCGCGACCTGCCGTTCGTGCACGGTGACGACGTGTGCAAGGCGGTGCACGCGTCCGGTGGCGAGGCGCGGGTGCTGATGCTGACGGCGGCGGCCGAGGTGGACGACCGCGTCGCGGGCCTCGGGCTCGGCGCCGACGACTACCTGACCAAGCCGTTCGCGTTCGCCGAGCTGGTCGCGCGCGTGCAGGCGCTGGGCCGCCGGGCCCGTCCCGCGTTGCCGCCGGTGCTCGAACGCGCGGGCGTGACGCTGGACCTGCCCCGGCACCAAGCGGCGCGCAACGGCAGGTTCCTGCCGCTCTCGCCGAAGGAGTTCGCGGTGCTGGAGGTGCTGATGCGAGCGGAGGGCACCGTCGTGAGCGCGGAGGAGCTGCTGGAGAAGGCCTGGGACGAGCACGCCGACCCGTTCACCAACGCCGTGCGGGTGGCGGTGATGACGCTGCGTCGCAAGCTGGGCGCGCCGCAGGTCATCGAGACCGTGCCCGGCGCCGGCTACCGGTTCGGGTCATGACGCTGCGGACCAGGCTGACGGCCTGGTACGCCGGGGTGTTCCTGATCGCGGGCATCGCGCTGATCGGTCTCAACTACTGGCTGCTCGC
>NZ_DASVFL010000321.1:0-6960 GCF_036380075.1 Lentzea sp.
TCCTCCAGCGACATCCCACCCGACACCCACTCCGCCGCCAGAGCACGCGTCGCCGCCACATCCACCCGCGCCGCCTTCTGACCCCCGACCAGAATCCACAACCAATCCAGCTCAGGCGGAAACACAACATTCACCACAAACCCCCGACAAAGAGGACCGCGAAGCGGACGGCAACATGGGGCCGGACGGGCTCGATGACTGGATTTGTCACTGGGTGGTTCCTGTCAGGGATGCGGCGGGCAGGGCGAAACAGCGGTAGTCGACGTTCCAGGGAGTCGTCGACGCCGGTTACCTGGCAGTAGAACTATCCTGAGCAGCGTGGATCAACTTGATCGGTCCGCCGAAAGCATTAAGGGCAATGCAAGGTGCCCTGCAAACCCGGTTCGGCCGCAGGAGAGGTGGAGCGTGTTCCGTCTCACCTCTTGCCGGAGAACTGGTAGTCCGCACGCCGGAGCCGCCGCAGACGCCACCTGTACTCCAGGGTCGACCCGGGCCACAGAACCGTGCCGCTCCTGCCTGAGCTCTGGTACCAGCTTCGGCAGTGGCCGCTGTGCCACACCGTGCGGGCGAACCGCGCACGCAGCTCTTCCTGGAACTGCGCAGCTGCCTCAGGTTTGACATGCATGGCCGATTTTTCCGTCGCGAGGACGGCCTTGGCCACATATCTCGCCTGCGTCTCGATGTTGTGCACCGCGCCGGTGTAGGGCACGAACCCGTTAGGGCCCAGCAGGATGAACAGGTTCGGCAGGCCCGGCACCGCGACTCCGTTGTACGTGAGAGCGCCATCGCGCCAGATCTCGCTGAGGCGCTGCCCACCGATCCCTCGGATGTCGATCCGGTCGAACGCCCCCATGAGGTCGAACCCGGTCGCATAGACCACCACGTCAGCTTTGTGCGAGGTGCCGGTGTCATCGACGATCGAACACGGTCCCAGCGCCGCCGGACTTCCAGCGACGACGCGGACATGAGGTCGGGCGAGCGTCGCGTAGTAGTCGTTGGAGAACAGGATCCTCTTGCAGCCCAGCCGGTAGGGCGGGGTCACGAGCGCCCGCAGAGCGGGGTCGGCGATCTGGTTCTCGATGTGCCGCAGGACAACAGGTTCGGCCACCCGTAGTGCGTCCGGCTTGCGGTGGAAACCGACCCCCCGCAGTTCTCTGCGCAGGTACAGGCGCAGGCGGTGCCAGGACTGCGCGATCGGCAGCAGCCGGAACAACCACTGCCGCCGTGCGGGAACGGGTTTGTCGGCTTTCGGCAGCACCCACGGCGCGGTGCGCTGGAACACGGTGAGTGACGCGGCGTGTTCCGCCAGATGCGGGGCCACCTGTACTCCTGAGGCGCCGACACCGATGAGTGCGACGTGTTTGCCTGCCAGGTCCTCGCCGTGGTTCCAGCGGGACGAGTGCCATGCGACGCCCTGGAAAACCTCCCGACCGGGCAGCTCGGGGACCTTCGGCACGTGCAGTCCGCCCACGCCCAGCACGAGGAAACGACCCGCGTACAGCCAGCCGTCCGAGGTGGACACGTGCCACTTCGAATCCGCTTCTTGCCACTCGGCGCGAACAACCGTCGTGCCGAAACGGATGTGCGGGAGAATGCCCCACTTCTTCACCACGCCACGGAGATAGGCGTGGATCTCCCGCTGTCCGGCGAACGTCGAGCTCCAGCGCGGGTTCTTGCTGTGCGAGTAGGAGTAGAGATCCGACTCGACGTCGCATGCCGCGCCGGGGTAGGTGTTCTCGCGCCATGTGCCGCCCAGGTCGTCCGCCTTCTCCAGCACCACGAACGGGATTCCGCTGCGGACGCACTCGACCGCCTGTGCGATTCCGGACATGCCGGCACCGATGATCACCACCTCGGTGCGGGTGGTCATCGGTTGCCGCCCAGCAGGAAGCCGCTGACTTCCGGCCAGATCTCGAACCACATCGGGTCCTCGTGGTCGCTGTCGTGTGCGAGACCGGGTTGGACGAGCAGTTCGGCCGTGCGTCCCGCCTCGGTGACCAGTGCGGCGAACTCCTGTGCCTGCGACACGGGGACCACCCGGTCCTCGTCGCCGTGCACGAGCAGCAGCGGCGCGGTGATGTCATCGACCAGCTGGAACGGCCGTCGTCGCGGCACCGCGAAGTGGGCCGTGATGTCGGCCTTCTCGATCTCGGGCCGGACCGGCAGTAGTGAACCCGGTTGTGCCAGTTCGGCCGCCACCAGCTGGTCGGGGTCGTAGAGCCCCACCAGCAGCGCGGCGCGGTGCCAGCACTCCGGTGCACGGGCGAGGGAAAGCAACGCGGTGTAGGCGCCCCTGCTCGTGCCCAAGACGTTGATCCGGTGGCCGTCGATCTCGGGCAGATTCGCGAGATACCGCGCGGCCGCGACCACGTCGTCCACCTCCCGGTCACCCATCTCCGCCCGCGAGCGGAACTCGGGACCGTGCCCGGGAGCGCCGCGGTGGTCGACGGTGAGAACGGCGAGACCGGCCGCGTTGAGCGGGACGTGCGCCCCGATGTGCGCGTACTCGCCGTCGGCGTTCAACGCGCCGCCTTCTCCCGCGGTGCACACCACCACGGCAGGATGCGGACCGGGACCCGGAGGTGCGCTGAGATGACCGTAGATCACCAGCCCGTCGGAGGAGGTGATCTCGTGGACGGTGAACCCCATCGCGGTTCCAGGTCGTTCCTGGTTCAGTTCGTCGCCCAGCAGCGAGACGAGTGAGTCGGCCGTGAGACTGCGCTGCAGCCGCACCGAGGGAACCGCCACCCCCAGGTGTTTCTGCAGCAGCACACGCAGTTCCACCGCGGTCAGGGAGTCGATGTCCACCGCCTCGTGCCGGACCTGTGCCTCGTCCAGGCCGGTGACCTGTCGCAGCAGGGGCGCGACCAGGCCCGGCAGCAACCCGGCGCGGTCGGCGGCGCTCAACTCCCGCAGCCGTGCCGCCACCGCGTCGTCCGTCGCGCGGTGCGTGCCTTCGGCGGGCACCAAGCCGCGGAACTTCGGCAGGACCGCCAACTGGGGGTTGGCGCGTGCCCAGCGCGGCCAGTCGACGTCGGCGACCGAGGCCTCGACCGGCCGCGTGCGCAGCAACGTCCCGAGCTCGGAGAGCAGCCGTTCGGGCGCCATACCGGCGTGTCCGGTGCGGCGCAGCACGTCGCCGACGTACCCGCCCCGGCTCACCGCCACCCCGACGTCGTCGACCATGCCCCAGCCGATGCTCGTCGCCGGCAATCCAAGAGACCGCCGATGCCTGGCCAGGCCGTTGAGGAACTCGTTCGCCGTCGCGTACGCACCGGCCCCGACAGCGCCGAGCTGGGCGGCGAACGAGGAGAACAGCACGAAGAAGTCGAGGTCCTCGTCCAGGGTCTCCTGGTGCAGGTGCCATGCCCCGTCGGCCTTCGGCCGGGTGGCCTCGAGCAGCCGGGAGACGTCGACGTCCGCGAGCACGGCGTCGTCGAAGCTCGCCGCGCAGTGCACGATCCCCCTGATCGGCGGCAGTTCGGACTTGACCAGGGCGAAGAGCGCGTGCACTTGGGCGGCGTCACCGACGTCCGCCTGCTCGACCAGGACGTGCACTCCGCGCTCGTCCAGTTCCTCCACCGCCCGCGCGGCTTCGTCGGTCGTGACACCGTGCCTGCCCACCAGGACCAGGTGGGTCGCACCGTTGTCGGCCAGCCACCGCGCCACGGTGAGCCCGAGCCCGCCGAGGCCCCCGGTGACCAGGTAGGTGGCGCCGGGCCGCACCGGCACATCCGGCAGTGACGCCGCCGGCAGCGTCACCGGCTCACCGGTCATCCTCACCGTGATCTTGCCGAGGTGCTCCGGGCTTGCCATGGCCCGGAACGCCCGGCCGACCTCGTCGGCGGGGATCTCGGTGACGGGCAGAGGGGCGACCGAGCCCTGCTCGTGCAGGGCGGCGACCTCCAGCATGCGCTCTCGGACGTCCTGCGGCCTCAACGCCATCAGCTGGTCGTAGTCGAACGAGTGGAACGACAACGCCCGCTGCGCCGAAGCCAGCCGCACCGCGTGGTCGGCGACCGCGCCTGGTTTGCCCAGCTCCACGAACCGTCCGAACGTGCTCAGCACCCTCAGGCTGTGCTGGATCATGTCGGCGGGCAACGAGTTGACGACGACGTCGACACCGGCGCCCGCCGTCCACGCGAGCACGTCGTCCGCGAACGCCGCCGAGCGGGAGTCGGTGACGAAGGCGAACCCCTCCTCTCGCAGGAAGTTCCGCCGCCGTTCGCTGCCCGCGGTGAGGAACACCTCGGCACCGAGCCATCTCGAGATCCGCGCCGCCGCCAGCCCGACGCCGCCGCCGGCGGAGTGCACGAGAACGCGGTCACCCGCCCGGACGCCGGCGAGGCGGACCAGCGACGAGTGGGCGGTGACCACCGGCAGCAGCGATGCCGCCTGCGCCGCGGACAACCCGGAGGGCTTCTTCGCCACGCGCACCGCGTCCAGGGTCACGTGCGAGGTGAACAGGTCGCGGCTGTGCGCGAACACCTCGTCTCCGCACCTCAGTCCGATCACGCCGGCGCCGACACCGATCACGGTGCCCGAGCACTCCATGCCGAGTGCGTCACCGGAATGGCTGCCTTCCAGCGCGTTCGGCGAGATCAGCCCGGTGTGCTTGAGCACGTCCTTGAAGTTGAGGCCGACGTGCGAGACCGCGAGCTCGACCTGACCTGGACCGGGTGGCGTGCGGGTGGTGGCGGCGAACCCCAGGTCCGCGCCCGCACTCCGAGGCGGTGACAGGCGTATCGCGGTGGCGTCGGTGGACACGGCGACGTGGTCCAGGGGGGAACGGTCGTCCGCAGGGTGCAACCGCCTGACGTACCGCCCGTGCCGGCGCAGCGCGACCTCGTCGAGGGAGTCGCGGAGGAGTTCCGCGACCAGCGCCTCAGCCATCTTCTCCGGTGACAACGCTGGATCGGACGTGAGATCGACCAGGCGGCAGCGCAACTCCGGCCTCTCGGCAGCGATCACCCTGCCCAGCCCCCACAACGCGGCAGCGGCGGGGGAGGTGGTCGGGTCGTCGTCGGAGACGCTCTGCGCTTCGGTGGTGACGACGATCAGTGCGCCGGACCTGGCCGGTAGACTTTGGACCAGCCGCACCAGTGGCGCGGCGGGAGCACAGGAGTACTCGTGCTCAGTGGCCACCTCGTCGACGTACACCACCGCGCGGCAACCGGCCGCTGTCGCCGCCGCGCGTTCGGGCCACCGATCTTCCTCGCGGTTCACGTGCACGACGTCGCCGCCGAGCTCGCGGAGCGCGCTCACGAGGTGTTCACCGGATTCGGACGAGCCCACGACGATCCAGAGCCCGTCGGCCCCGGCGACCGGCTCGGCCGGTTCGGGACTCCAGCGGTGTTCGTACAGCAGCTTCGACCGTTCCGCGTCGGCTTCGGCCAGCCGCCTCGCGCGCAGCCCGCGCACCTCCGCGACGACCTCGCCGCCGTCCGTCAGCAGGGTCAGATCGCATTCGACCTGTCCCTGCGCGGTGCTTTCCCGGCCCTGCCCGCGCACCCACAACCGGGTCGCGGGCGGGCGGAAGAAGCGCAGCGACTCGATCCCGGCCGGGACGTAGGTGCCCTCACCGGCAGCGTCGACACTCATCAGGTGGGAGCCGGCGATCACCGCCTGGAAAGCGCCGTCGAGCACGACCGGGTGCAACCGGTGGCCGTCCCAGGGAGCCGTGTCGAGCCGCAGTTCTGCCTGGATCTCGCGAGTTTCCTCGCGGAACCAGATCCGCCGCACGGAGCGGAACGCGGGGCCGTAGTTCAGCCCGGTCCCGGCCAGCATGGCGTACACGTCGTCGTGCTCGACTGATGGAACCTCGCGAGTCCACGACGCGTAGGGCGACCGCGGCGGTGGCGCGGTGACTTTCGGGAGATGCACACGGTGCAGCTCCGCGTGGAGCGTCCAGGCCGCATTGTCCTCCTGGCCTCGGCTGTGCAGCGTGAGCAGCCGCCGGGACGGGTCGTAGTCAGCCCGCAGCACGGTGACGGCCGGGGAAGTGAGTACGAGCGGGCGGTGGAACACGACGTTCTCCCACCCGCACGGCTCGTCGTCCGGGAACGCGGCGAGTGCCACCTCCAGGTAGCCGGAGCCGGGGAACACCACGGCATCACCGATCCGGTGGTCGGCGAGGTACGGGAACGCCGAGCCGGACAGCTCCAGGTGCCAGGCCGGGGTGACCGACTCGGCGGGCCGACCGCTCAGCCGCAGACCTCCGGTGCCGAGCCGTCGTGTCCTGGACCGGGCGGACTCGAGCCAGTGCCGGTCGCGTTGCCACGGGTACGCCGGCAGCCGCAGGAAGCTGCGAGGTCCTGCCCGCAGCCCAGTCCATCGCGGATCGGCACCGGCCGTGTAGAGCCGTCCCAGCGTCTCCAGCAGGTGCTGCCGCTGCGGTGATTTCCGACGGAGGGACGCCAGTCGCACCACGGCGCGGGTGCCGAGTGTCTCGTCGATCGCAGTAGCCAGCACGGGATGCGGTCCCACCTCCAGCACGACGCCGGGGGACAGGGTGAGCAGCCCTTGCATCGCGTCGGCGAACAGCACCGGCTGACGTACGTTGTCCCACCAGTAGTCCGTGTCGAGCTCCGATCCGTCGACCTGGACGCCCGTGACCGAGGAGAACAACGCGACCGCCGCTTCGCGCGGACGGATCTTCGCCAACGCCGACAGCAGCGGTTCGCGGATCTCGTCCATCTGCGGACTGTGGTAGGCCACTTCGACCTGCAACGGCCTCACCGACGCGCCGATCTCCTCCAGTCGTCGTGCCACCACCGCCACGGCTTCGGGCTCACCGGCGAGCGTCGTGCTGTGGGCACTGTTGACCGCCGCCACCGAGACACCGTCGACGAGCAACGGTGTCACCTCCGCGACCGGTACATCCACCGCGACCATGGCCCCGCGTCCGGCGAGGCGGGCCTGCAGGCTCGCGCGGTGGTAGCTGATGGTGAGCGCGTCCTC
>NZ_DASVFL010000322.1:0-51285 GCF_036380075.1 Lentzea sp.
CCGCTGGCTGTAGAGGGTCGCGTTGTCGATGGCGAGCGCCGCGCGGGCGGCGATGTCCAGCACGAACTCGCGTGTGGGCACCCGGCGTGCCCCGGCGCGGTGGAAGAACGTCAGCACGCCGAGCACCCGGCCCCGCGCCCGCAGGACCGCGCTCGTCATCAGCTCCAGGCCGACGTCCTCCGGCAGCAGCGACGGCGCAGGGGCGGCCTCATCCTCGGTCAACGGCAACCCGGCCCAGCGGCCGTGGCGCAGGTGGTCCTCCAGCAGGCGTTCGCGCTGCGCGTCGACGTGGGCGGCGGCGATCTGCACCAGGGCGTCGTCGCGCCGGACGTGCACGGCGGCCCCGTCGGCGAGCCCCGGCACGGCCATCCGCACGACGGACCGCAGGGTCTCCTCCACGTCGAGGGACCGGGCGAGTCGCAGCGACACCTCGGCCAGCACGGCGTCCGCCGCGAGCCGGTTGTCGAGCAGCGCCTGGTCGGCGATCCGGTCGTCCGCGGCGATCACGACGTCGGCGATCTGCTCCAGCGCCCGCCCGACCACGTCGTCCTCCGGCTGCTCCGCGAGGCCGACAAGCAGCAGGCCGTTGTCCCCCGCCGCCGCGCGGAACGACGCGGCGACCACCGCGGTCCCGCCGCACTCGCGCACCCGCCCGGCCAGGGCGGGGGCGAACGACGACAGCCGGTCGAGGTCGACCTCGGTGATCCTCGCCTGGCCCGCGGCGCGCACCGGCAGCGCGGAGGCGTTCTCGAACCACGGCACGACGTCCTCGGCGAGTCCCTCGGGGCCGCTGATCACACCGTGCTCGTGGTCGGCCCACCGCACGACCAGCACGCCGCCGTCCGGGCCGATCCGCACGCCGAGCACGCTGCGGACGTGCGGCAGCTCCAGCAGTCCCAGGTAGAGTTCCTTCGCGAAGACCTTGGTACTGCCCGCCGCGAACGCGGTGCGCCACAACGCGTGCAACAGGTCCGGCCAGGCCGGCCCCTCCCCTTCGGTCATCCGGCCGACACCTCCGTTCCGTGTTCACGCCGTCCCGCGAGAGTCTCAGCGACGAACCGCACGCCCACCGGAAGCAGGAACGAGTATGCACGACGATCAGCGACCTCACGGTCCGGGCGAGGACGAGCTGGGTGCCGAGTGGGCGCGCGCCGCGCGGGCGGAGGCGGAGGCGGGCACGACGTCGTTCGACCTGACCGTGTGCCTGACGGAGCCGATCCACCTGCTGGGCGGCATCCAGTCGTACGGCGCGCTGCTGGCGGTGGACAACGCGGGTGTGGTGGAGGTCGCCAGCGAGAACACGACGGCCCTGCTGGGCCACGCGCCGGAAGCCCTGATCGGGTCCGCCGTGGAGGCGTTGATCGGTGGCGAGGGCGTCGCCGCCGTGCGCGCCACGCTGGACGCCCCGACCGGCGACCGTGGGCTGTGCGGGCTCGCGCTGCCGGCCTCGGGCGAGAACTTCGACGTCACGGTGTACCGCGCGGACGGCAGGACCGTGCTGGAGTTCGAGCCCCGCCCCGCGCAGGAGGTGTTCCGGTTCTCCCAGTTCTACCCGCGTCTGCGCACCTCGCTGACGAAGTTGCAGCACGAACGGACCGTCGTCGACGTGTGCGCCTCGGCGGTGGCGGAGATCCGGGCGCTGACCGGCTACGACCGGGTGGTGGCCTACCGGTTCGAGGGCCAGGCCGGTCCCGGCGAGGTGATCGCCGAGTCGGTGGCCGACGGGCTGGAGCCGTGGCTGGGCCTGTGGTTCCCGGCGACCGACATCCCGCCCCAGGCGCGGCGGCTCTACGAGCGCAACTGGATCCGCGTGATCAACGACGTGGACGACGCGACGGCCGCCCTGCTCCCGCGGGTGCTGCCGGGCACGACGGCGCCGCTCGACCTGTCCGACTCGGCGTTGCGCACGGTCTCGTCGTTCCACCTGGAGTACCTGCGCAACATCGGCGTGGCGTCGTCGATGTCGGTGTCGTTGCTGCACTCCGGTTCGCTGTGGGGCCTCATCGCGTGCCACGGCATCACGCCCCGGCGCCTGGACGCCGAGGTGCGGTCGGCCTGCGAGTTCTTCGGCGTCACGCTGTCGCTGCAGCTCGCCGCGCTGGAGGAGGCGCAGACCTCCCAGGCCCGCCACCACACCCGCACGGCGTTGGCGCGACTGGTCACCGAGCTCAACACGGACATCACCCAGTCGGTGACGACCAGCGTCGACCTGCTGCACGAACTGGTCGACGCCGACGCCGTGGTGCTGCGGCTCGACGGGGAGACCACGGTCGTCAGCGGCGGCGACCAGGACTCGCTGCAGCCCGGCCTCGCCGCGTTGTGGGCCGTCGTTCCCGAGCTCACCGCCGGCGCGGTGTGGCGCACGGACAACCTCACCGCGCACGACGCCTCCATGACCCCGCACGCCGAGCACCTCAGCGGAGCACTCGTGCTCGCGCTGGCCGACGGCACCGGCGACCTGATCGCGTGGGTGCGCCGGGAACGCCGGGCCAGCAGGACGTGGGCGGCGAACCCGGACACCCCGGTGCGGCTGGGCGAGCGTGGCGAGCGCCTGACCCCGCGCGGGTCGTCGGCGGTCTACCAGGCCGTGACGCGAGGCCACTGCGTGCCGTGGACGGCGTCGGACGAGGCCGTCGCCGGCGAGTTCGGGCGCGCGATCTCCACGATGGTGCTGCGGCACAACGCCCGCCTCACGACGCTGAACGCCGAGCTCAACCGGGCGAACCGCGATCTCGACATGTTCGCGTTCGCCGCGGCCCACGAGCTCAAGGAACCGTTGCGCGGCATCTTCAACTCGACGGCGTTCATCCGCGAGGACGCCGACGACCTCGACGACACGACGGTCCGCAGGCTCGACACCGTGCAGCGCCTCGCGCAGCGGATGGACGAGCTGATCAACTCGCTGCTGCACTTCGCCCAGCTGGGCCACGGCTCGTTGCGGCGCGAGGAGGTCGACCTGCGCGAGGCCGCGCTGAGCGCGTTGGAGATCGCCGGTCCGAGGCTCACCGAGCGGGAGGTCGAGGTGGCGTTGCCCGCACCGGGTCAGCGGGTGCTGGCCGATCCCGACCGGTTGTCCGAGGTGCTGGTCAACCTGCTGGTGAACGCCGCGAAGTACGCCCGCGAGGAGCACCCGCGCACGGTGGAGGTCAGCCTCGACGGCGACGCGGTGCAGGTGCGGGACAACGGCATCGGCATCCCGCCCGAGCACCGCACCGAGGTGCTGCGGCTGTTCCGCAGGCTGCACAAGCGCGACGCCCGCGGCGGGGGCCACGGCGCCGGGCTGGCGATCGTGCACCGCATTGTCGAACGCCACGGCGGCGAGCTGGGCCTGCACGCCGCGCCGGGCGGTGGCACGACCGTCACGTTCACGCTGCCGCGCGACACCGACCGGCGGTGAGCAGGCCACAAAGGACGGTCGGCGTCAGCGGTCGAGGTCCGACGGCTGGAGGTCCCAGAGCTCCAGCTCCCGCAGCGCCGAGGCGACGTCCGGCACCACCGTCATCGCGTCCAGCAGGCCGAGGAAACCCAACGGCCGCAACACCGAGCGCTTGTCCGTGACGAGCACGAACCGCTGTCCCGACTTCGTGGCGCCGACGTGGGCGGTGTACAGCGCCCCCAGCACCGCGGAGCTGCAGAACCGCACCTCGGTCGCGTCGGCGAGCACCGGGAGGCCGCTGCCCACGGCGGCCTCGAGCGTCGCGGACACCTCCCGCACGGCGATCATGTCGAGCTCACCGGCCATCCGCACGACGCACACCTCATCCGTGCCCAGCGTGGCCAGTGAGAACGGAGGCGGCTGGTCGCCGGCGAGTTCGTGGGATCGGAAGACGTCCACCGAGGTACTCCAGGGAGCGCAGGCCGTGTGAAGCCGGAAGCGGCGCGCTGCTGTTTTGAACACGACCACACGCGGTGAACTCTACGGGTCGGCGTTCGTCAGGACTGCGTCAGCCGCAATGTCGTGTCGGGGCGCAGCGCACCGGTCTCGTCGAGCTCGGCGAGCAGGGCGGGCACGCCGGTGGTGAGCATCCTGGTCCGGACCGAGCCGAGCACCTTGGCCATGAAGAAGCCGCCGACGCCGGTGAACCCGGTGTGGTCGTAGGTGAAGCGGGTTCCCGCGGACGTCGCCTCCAGCCGGTAGCTGACAACGCTGGGCGCCTCGCCCTCCGAGCCGACCCAGGTGTAGCGCAGCAGCTCCTGCTCCCGGACCTCCAGCACCTCGCAGTCGACGATCCCCCGCCAGCCGGGCATCGGCTTGGCGACGAACTGGAACCGGGTGCCCGCCACGGGCCGGAACCCGACGGCACGCGCGCCCTTCCCGGTCGACGTCCAGTACGGGATCAGGTCCGGGTCGGTCATCGCCCGCCACACCTTCACGGGCGAGTGCGGGTAGTCACGAACGATGTGGATCTCGGGCACCGCGGCCTCCTCGGGAGAAAAATTCTGTCGCTGTAAAATTACAGTAGCAGAACTTTTCGTGCGGCTGACCTAAGATCGTCCCCGTGGCGACATCAGAGGCCGGCCCACCGGCCGTCGAGGGACTGCGCGAGCGCAAGAAGCGGGCGATGCGCCGTCAGCTGTCCGACACCGCCGCGCGGATGTTCCTCGAACGCGGCTTCGACGCCGTCCGGGTGGCCGACGTCGGCGCGGCCTGCGGCGTGTCCGAGAAGACCGTCTTCAACTACTTCCCCAGCAAGGAAGCGCTGGTCCTGGACCGGCTCGAGGCGATGGCGGACGCGCTGCGCACCCACCTGTCGAGCGCGGCGCTCCCCCCGGTCGCGGCCATGCTGACGATCCTCGACCACGAACGGCAGGGCATCCTCGCGTCCCTGGCCGCCGATGCCGACTCCGACCGCGCACTGGAGCGGTACCGGAAGTTCGGCGACCTGATCCGCGACACCCCGTCGTTGAAGGCGCACCAGAGCGACACCGCCGACCGGTTCGTCGACATCGCCGCCGAGGCGCTCGCCGTCAGGACCGGGCTGCGGCCCGACGACCCCGAACCCCAGATCGCCGCGGCCGCGCTCCTCGGCCTGTGGCGGTTCCAGTTCCGCTCGCTGCGGACCCACCTGCGCCCCGGCCGCCCGCTGCCGGACGCGATCGACGCCGTGGCCGGCGAGGTCCGCCGCGCCGCCCGGCTGGCCGAGGAAGGACTGGCCACGCTGACCGCGCAACGCGGCTGAGGCCCGCGCGTGCGTCATGATCGTCGCAAGGCTCCAGACGATCCACCGGAAGGCTGACATGACCTCCACGGCAGACAAGGCGGCACGGCTCCAGGCCCTGCACGCGGCACCGGAACTGCTGCTCGTCGTCAACGTGTGGGACGCGATCACCGCGAAGGTGGTCGCCGAGACGCCCGGCACGCAGGCGCTCGCGACGCCGAGCCACGGCATCGCGGCCTCGCGCGGCTACCCGGACGGCGAGAAGATCCCCCGCGACGAGATGATCGCCGAGGTCGCGCTGATCGTGCGCGTGGCGGGCGACCTCCCGGTCACCGCCGACCTGGAGGGTGGCTACGGCGATCCGGGCGGCACCATCGCGCGGGCCATCGACGCCGGCGCGGCGGGCGCCAACCTCGAGGACCAGATGAAGCCGCTCGACGAGTCCGTGCGCGCCGTCGAGGCCGCGGTCGCCGCCGCACAGGCGGCAGGGGTCGACTTCGTGCTCAACGCCCGCACCGACGCGTTCGTCAAGGCGGGCGACCGCGACCCCGAGGACGTGCTCGCCGACGCGATCACCCGCGGCCGCGCCTACCTCGACGCCGGAGCCTCCAACGTCTTCGTCCCCGGCAAGCTCGACGCGACCCAGGTCGAGCGACTGGTCGAGGCCCTGGGCGAACGCAAGGTCAACCTGATCGGCATCCCCGGCTCCATCCCCCTGGACACGGCGCAGAAGCTCGGCGTCTCCCGCGTGTCCTACGGGCCGTGGAGCCAGAACGTCGCCCTCACCGCGCTGGCCAAGCTCGCCGAGGACGTCTACGCCGGCGGCGGACTCCCCGCCGACACCCGCAAGCTGAACTGACGGTTCCGAGCAGTCGTGCTCCGGCCGGTCACCGCTCGGGGTCTGCCAGATCGGCGATGAACACGTTGACCGCTCGGTCGTGCGACCGCACGACCGAGCGGACGGCTGTCGCGACGGTGTCGGCGACGAACGGCACTTCCACCGTCACGCTGACCGTGACAGCTTCCTCGTCGATCCGGACCCCGTTCACCCGCCGGCCGGGGCCGAACGAGGCGATCAGGCCGAAGCGACCGCTGTGCAGGCCCGCCACCGACGGCAGGGACGACACCGCGGCGGCGATCCGTTCGGCCTCGGAGAGCGAGACCTCGGCCGGTGCCGGCGTCACTGGACCCGACCGGTGGGGGCGGGAGCGTCGTCCTCGCCCTCGACGGGCAGGTGCAGGTCGTCCACGGCGATGTTGACCTCGACGACCTCCAGGCCGGTCATCCCCTCGACCGCGGTGATCACGTTGTGGCGCACCACCTGGACGAGCGTGGCGATCGAGACGCCGTACTCCACCACGACCTGCAGGTCGACCGCCGCCTGCGTCTCCCCCACCTCGACCGACACGCCCTGACCGACCGAGGACGACGCACCCGGGATGCGCTCGCGCAGCGCGCTGAACGTCCGCGCCGCGCCGCCACCGAGGGCGTGCACGCCGGGAACCTCACGCGTGGCCAGGCCCGCGATCTTCTGTACCACGACGTCCGCGACCGTCGTCGTTCCCCGAGGCGTCACGGACGAGGCCGGAATCGTCGCCACCTCGCCGGGCTTCGCCACCTTGGCGGCCTGAGGAGCATTCTTCGCCACATTCGCCTCGGTCATGTTCATCTCCCTTTTCGCGTTCGGTAGAACCCGTCACCGGATAGGACCCGGTGGACGCGAAAACGGCACGGCACAGAAGAGTGACTACGGTCACCTGCGCTTTTCCGTTAGAACCGGACACGAACGGGGTAACTGGAGCAGTATTTCGACGAAATGAACCAGGAATGCGCGGACACGGCGCTCTTCTGCCGCCGGGCCGTCACACGAGGCCCAGCTCGTAGGCCGTGATGACCGCCTGCACCCGGTCGCGCGCGCCGATCTTGAACAACACCCTGCCGACATGGGTCTTCACGGTCGACTCCGACAGGTGGAGGCTCTCCGCGATCTCGGAGTTGTTCAGGCCCTTCGCGATGGCGAGGAACACCTCCGCCTCGCGCTCGGTCAGGTCGGCGATCCGCGGGCCGGAGGGTTCGTCCGGGCGCGGGATCCGGTTCGCGAAGAGGTCGAGCATGCTCCGGGTGACCCGCGGGGAGACCAGCGCCTCCCCGGCGGCGATGACCCGGATCGCGCGGGTGAGCTCGTCCGGCGGCGAGTTCTTGAGCAGGAAGCCGCTGGCCCCGGCCCGCAGGCCGCCGAACGCGAACTCGTCCAGGTCGAACGTGGTCAGCACCAGCACCCTGCTCTGGGGCGTGTCGAGCACGATCCGCCGGGTCGCCTCGATGCCGTCCATCCCGGGCATCCGGACGTCCATCAGCACGACGTCCGGCGTGAGCTGTGCCGTGTGGTAGACGGCTTCCTGGCCGTCGGACGACTCGCCGACCACCGCGATGTCGTCCTCGGCCTCGAGAACCATCCTCGTGCCCCGGCGCATCAGCTCGTGGTCGTCGACGATGAGAACGCGGATCTGCGGCGTGGTCATGCTTTTCCTCCGGCTTGCGGCATCTCGACGTGGACGCGCCATCCCCCGCCGGGCACGGGGCCCGCCTCCGCGGTCCCGCCGTAGAGCGCGGCCCGTTCGCGGATCCCGATGATGCCGCGTCCCAGTCCCACGGACTCGGGCCGCGGTCCGGCGGTGCCGTCGTCGGTGACCGTCACGGACGCACCATCCACTCCGGACTTGAGCACCACTGTGACGTGCCTGGGATCGCGGGCGTAGCGCAGGACGTTGGTCAACGACTCCTGGATGATCCGGTAGAGGGCGTTCTGCGCGCCGGGCGACGACGGAGGAGGGCCCTGCACGTCCAGGCGCACCGGCATCCGGGCCGCGCGGAAAGTGGCGACCAGTGCGTCCAGCTCGGCGATGCCGGGGCTCGGCGACAGCGACGGGCCGTTGTCCGCCGAGTGCTCCTCGCCGAGCGCGCCGAGCAGGCGGCGCATCTCCGACAGCGACTGCCGCCCGATGCCGCCGAGCTCGCGCACCGCGTCGCGGCAGCGGACCGGGTCCTTCTGCGCCAGCGCACCGGCGCCGTCGGCCAGCGACACCATGACGGACAGGCTGTGCGACAGGACGTCGTGCATCTCGCGGACGATGCGGGTGCGTTCCGCCAGGGTCGCGATGCGCGCCTGCTGGTCCCGTTCGTGCGCCAGCTGGTTCGCCCGGTCGACCAAGGTTTGGACGTAGCGGCGCCGGCCCGCGACCGAGATGCCCAACACCGCGGCGACGAGCGCGACGGTGGTGTAGAGCAGGCCGGAGACGGTGAGCGAGAACGACGACAGCGGTTCGCCCCGCACGACGACCGCGACGGCGGGCCGCACCAGGACGCCGAGGGCGACCACGGCGGCGAACCCGGTCCAACCGTCGCGAGTGGACCGGTAGACGAACAGGGCGTAGACGGCCAGCGCCATCGCCTGCGGGTCGATCGCGTCGTCCACCGCCATCGTCGCCACCGCGGCGCACATCGCCACCGCGAACGTCACCCACGTGTGCGAGCGCCGGACCGTCAGGGCTCCGGCGGTGAGGACGACCCCTGCCACCGAGACGAGCCAGGGAGCGACCGGCTGCCACCGCCCGGACGACAGCGGCGTGACCAGCGCCCACGCCGACCCCGCGACGAGGTACGCGCAGGCGACCAGCACGTCGACGAACTTCGGGTGCGCGCGCCAGAAACGGCGCAGCGCACCGGGCGGCTGCGGCAGTCCGGCCCCGCCGCCGGACGTCTCCCCCGAAGCTGACACCACGTCACTGTAACCACGGGGAACGCCCGGCCGCGGGCTGAAGTGGATCACCGGTGTCCTACCCCACGCCGACGAGGTCGCGGTTCCTCCGCACGGTTTCATGCTCCGAGGACGGGCGCTGCTGTTCCGTGCGGGACAACGCCACCGCCACGCCGATCACGACCAGCCATCCCATGCCGACGGTGGTCGCGACGAACTCCAGCAGGCTGCCGATGTCCGTGCGCACGTCGAGCAGGCACGAGAGGCCACCCGCCGCGGCGATGACGGCCACCAGCACACCGCACGCCCGCGACACGTGCCGGAGGACCGGGCGAGTGGCGGACAGGGAGACCTGTGCCATCGCGAGCACGGCGAAGGAAAACCCGGCTACAGCCGACACGACGTGCGTCAGGTCCTGCCACGAGAAGGTGTCCCCGAGCGGCACCGGGCACCCGTACGTGCACGGCACCTGCGAGGCGACCAGGAAGAACGACGCCGAGACCGCCACCGACGACGCGGGCGTCCAGCGACCGGTCGCACCGACTCCGCGCAGCGCCCACGCGACCGCGTATCCCCCGGCCACCAACAACAACAGCGCGATCTCGAACCACCTCGCGGTCGGCTCACCGTCGGCGCCCAGGCCGCTCACGTAGAGCGCCCGGTCCACGGTGGACCTCGCGGCCCAGATGTTCACGAGGGAGGCGGACACGAGAACGCTGCCACCGAGTGCCGCCGTCCGACGAAGGTGTTGTGCGGTTTCCTTTTCCCTGGCCATGAAACGACGCTATGAAGAACGTCTGCGCCACGGCGTCGGTCCGAAGTGCCGTCCTGTTGTCGGTCTGGTACCTGGGTACCACGCTCAGACGGTGGCGGCCGCGAGTTCGCCGGCGGCGAAGGCGTCGTGCTCGTAGAGCCAGGAGAGGTCGGGCGTCGTCCGCGTCGTCGGAGGAGCAGGAAGCGAGGAGCACGGCGGCGTCAGCCGTCCCCGGCACCAGGTCTCGACCGGTTCACGCTCGGCGAGCGCGTAGCGGCCGACTCGGTCCACGCGGCGCTGGAGCGTTGTCACCTCGTCGCTCCAGCCCTCGAAAGCCGCGTCTCGGCACCCGCGCAGTCACGGCCGAAGTGGACGGTGCCGGCGGGAAGCGCCTGGCGCAGTGCGGACACGAGGTCCGCCCGGCGGTGCAGCGCCAGCGCCAAGGTCAGGCCTCCCATTCCCGCACCCACGACGGCGACGCGCGTTCCCGGTTCCCGTCACCTCAGGCCACGAGCTCCATTGTGCACAGACACCGCACATGTCCAGCGGTGCTCAGCGCGGCGGGGCGAGGTGGTCCCAGGCGGGTCCGGGCGTGGTGAGGCCGACCAGGAGGGCTTCCAGGTCGGTCAGCGGCTTGCGGTCCGGGTGCTGGTGCCAGGTGGGCACGGCGCTGATGCCGTCGGCCGCGGCCGTGACCAGTGCGGTGACGTGGGGCGGGAGCCCGTCGGCGGACAGGTCGTCGTGCCAGCGGAGGGTGTCCTCGCGGGCGAGGTCGGTGATCTCCGGGACGGCCGCGAGGTGGCTGAGCAGGGGCACGAGGTCGCGGAACTTGCCGGGGTCGTGGGCGAACGCCGCGCTGACCCGGATGTAGGCGCGGGTGAGCCGCCCCGGCGTGGTGTCGTCGGCGTCCACGGCGGCGAGGACGTCGGCGCGGAACCGGTCGAACAGGTCCTGGGCGAGGCCGCGCACCAGGTCGTCCTTGGTGGCGAAGTGGTGCAGGAGGCCGCCCTTGGACACCCCCGCCTCCCTGGCGATGTGGTCGAGGGTGGCGGAGGTGCCGCGGGCGCGGATGCACACGCCCGCGGCGTCCAGCAGCGCGCGGCGGGTGTCCTCGGGGGTGCGCCCGGCTACACGCGGCATGGACTACTCCTCGGTCGACGTCGTGGTGGTGCCGCTCTTCCTACCGGAGGGGATGGTGAACCAGGCGATGAGGGCGGCGATCACCGTGATCGCGGCGGCGGCGACGGACGTGAACTGCATGGCGGTCGTGAACGCGTGCCGCGCCGCTTCGAGCACGCCGGCGCTGTCGCGGACGGCGTTGACCGCCGAGGCCAGGGAGTCCTCCACGGCCGCTCGGGCGGGACCGGTCAGGTCGGCGGGCAGGTCGAGCGCCGCCCGGTAGACCAGGGTCACCGTCGAGCCGAGCAGTGCGATGCCGAGCGCCCCGCCGAGCTCGAACGCCGTCTCGGAGATGGCCGAGGCGGCACCGGCGCGTTCGGCCGGCACCGCGGAGACCACCGCGTCGACGGTGAGCGTCATCGCCACGCCGATGCCCAGTCCCAGCGGGAGCAGGGCCGCCGCCAGCCACAGGGTGTGGCCGGCGCCCTCGGCGACGGCGACGAGCACCAGGCCGAGCGAGGCGAACAGCAGTCCCGCCGCCACCGCGCGGCCGGTGCCCAGCCGTGCCACGAGCACCCCGACCACCGCGACGGCCAGGATGGACGCCGCCGTCGTCGGCAGCTCGACCAGCCCGGCGGCCAACGGGCGCAGGCCGCGCACCAGCTGCAGGTACTGCGAGAAGAAGAACAGCACGCCCATCAGCGCGAAGATCGCGACGAAGTTGGCCAGCACCGCACCGCTGAACGCTTTGTTGGCGAACAGCTCCACGTCGATCAGCGGCGTCCTCAGCCGCCGCTGACGGCGGACGAACAGCACACCCGCGGTCACGCCGACGGTTGCGGCAAGCGCCGACTGGAGGTCCACGCCGGAGCCGATGGCGTGCTTGACCGCGTAGACCAGCGGGACGACGGCCGTCATCGACATCGCGGCGGACAGCAGGTCGAACCGGCCGGGCTGTGGGTTGCGCGACTCCGGCAGCAGGACCGCGCCGGTCACCAGGAACACCAGCACCACGGGCACGTTGATCAGGAACACCGAGCCCCACCAGAAGTGCTCCAGCAGCAGCCCGCCCACCAGCGGCCCCAGCGCCATGCCGCCCGCAGAGGCCGCGGACCAGATCGCGATCGCCCTGGTCCGTTCACCCTGGTCGGGGAACATGTTGCGGATGATCGACAGCGTCGACGGCATGATCGTCGCCCCGGCCACGCCGAGCAGCAGCCGTGCCGCGATCAGCATCTCCGCGTTCGGCGCGAACGCCGCCAGCGCCGACGCCGCGCCGAACGCCGCGGTACCCGCCAGCAGGACGCGTTTGCGCCCGAGCCGGTCGGCGAGCGTGCCCGTGGTGACCAGCAGGCCCGCGAGCGCCAGCGCGTAGACGTCGCCGATCCACAGGATCTGCGTCGAGCTCGGCGCCAGGTCGGCGGTCAGCGACGGCACGGCCAGGTAGAGCACCGTGCCGTCGATGGCCAGCAGCAACATCGAGCCGACCAGCACCACCAAGGCCGCCCACCTGCGCCGATAGGGGGCGGCCACCTTCGTCGCCGTCGAGGCGTCACCGGAGGTCACCCAGTTATTGTACCGGCTGGACGGTTTAATAAGTCGGACGATCAGGCGGTGATGTGCCGCACGACCGCGGCGAGGGCGTGTGGTCGAGCGGTGTCCACCGAGAGCGCCTCGCCGTTCCAGGACGGGAAACTCGCCAGCCGCTGCCGCACGTCGGACCAGTCGCCGGCGTCGTGCCAGCCGGGGATGCCGCGGCTGCGGCCTTCGACCCTGGCGCGGTGGACCTCCTGGTCGGAGCAGTGGCACACGACCGCGCGGAACCCGGCCCCGGCACGGTGCGCGAGGCTGCGCCAGCGGTCCCTCGTCTCCACCCGCTCGGTGGGGTGGTCGAGGATGACGGACTGCCCGGCGGCCAGCTGCCGCAGCGCGAGCGTGGTCAGCAGCTCCTCGGCGATGCCGAAGGAAGCCTCGAAGTGGCGGCCGCCGAACGGGGTCAGCGCGCCGAGCAGCCAGTCGGTGGCGAAGACCGGGATCCCGAGCTCGGCACCCGCGGCGTCGGCCAGCGTGCTCTTCCCGCTGCCGGGCACCCCGGAGAACACGACCAGCCTTGCTTTCGCGGTGGGCGACAGGTCGTAGTCGGCGAAGTCGGCCGGCAGCCTCGGCGTCAGGTCCGTCGGCACCAGTCCGGTGACCCAGGTGCTGGAGATCCGATGCGGACGGGCGTCCTCGACGACGCAGGTCACGACGTCGACGGTGCCGTCGTGGCGGCGGATCCTCCCTCGTGCGGTGGTTTCGTCGACGTCGAGGCCGACCACGACGACCGGCGCGTAGCGCGCGGCTCGACCGCGGGTGACCTCGACGTACCTCTCGGGCGTGACGAAGGCGGTGAACTCGGCCGTGAACACGTCGGACGCGTCGACTCCCCAGCCGGGCGTGCCGCCGAGGCCGTCGAGAACCCATTCCAGTCGCGCCAAGGCGGGACTGGCAGCCAGCCGGTGCACTGATTTCCTCCAGGACGAGTCGGGTGAGGCAAGCCGACCGAGGCTAGCGAGCCCGCCTGGGGAAAAACCGGATGTTCGCGTTGAGCGTGAGTGTGCGGCGCCGACTTCGCCGGCGCCGCACACGAAATCAAGCGCCTATTTCTCCCTGAGCAGGTACACGTTGCCGTTGCCGTCCGCGTCGCTGTTGAAGATCAGATCCGTGTCGTTGATGAACGAGGCGTGCGGGTGCACCGACTCCGTTTCCGACGAGCTCCGGTGTTTGAACATCCTCACGGTGTCGACCTTGTTCGTGCCCGGCCTGATGTAGTAGAAGAAGATGTAGGGCGCCGAGTCCTTCCTGCCGTCGCCCTGGATGATCGTCCGCGCGGGGTTCATCGCGAAGTGGTTGCTGTCCTCCTTGATGTCGTAGCTGAAGAACTCCTCCTTGCGGATGTTGTAGGTGACGACCTGGTCCGGCGTGTCCCCCTGGTCGCGCTGCGCGAAAGCGGCGTTGCGGCCGTTGGACTCCCAGAACGGGTGCACGCCGTTGTCGCCCGGCCCCGTCAGCATCGTGTTCTTCTTCGTGTCGATGTCGACCAGGCCGATCTTGCCGTCGTGGCCCTCGTCGTAGATGTGGTAGAGCAACGTGTCGCCGAGCACCGGGTTGATCAGCACGTGGTCGACGTCCCCGTCGATCTTCCTGACCGTGGTCAGCTCGCCGGTTCTCACGTCGACGAGGACGAGCGAGGAGCGGCGTTCGTCCTTGTCGTACAGGGAGACGGCGACGGTCTTGCCGTCCGACGTGAGCGAGGGGATTCCCTCGATGTCGTACTTCTCGGCGAAGCCGCGGATCTTCTTCTCCCGGTACGGGGGTCGCAGGCTGACGCTGGTGAGCGCCTGGTCCTCGAAGTAGAACGCCTCCTCGGTCTTGGGCGAGACGTTGGCGTGGTCGCCGTCGATGCGGTCGGAGTCCGTCACCTGGACGAACTTCCCGTTGTCGAGCGACATCAGGTAGAGGTTCTCGTGCCCGTCCCGTTCCGACATGAACAGGACCGAGTTCAGCGACGGCACATAGGGGTCCACGTCGAGGTACATCTTGTTGTCGAGCGCTTTGGACGTGGTGAGCTGCACTACCTCGTAATCGGGATCCAGAGCGGGGAGGATCTTCCACTCGGCCCCGAACCGCACACCCTTTCCGGATTCGGCCGCCACTCCTTCCGCCGCGGCGGCACAGGAGAATCCCAACATGCTCACGGAAACGAGAAAAGCCAGAGTTGCTTTCACGACTGAAGACCTTCCAGGCTGGAACGCGAAAGACAGGCCGTTCTCGACTATAGAAATCGGCTCTCCGCTCCACAATGGATCGAACCTCATCCTTTCGAGTGGAGGGAAAGCAGGTCGATCCCACAGTCGGCACACCGAGTTCTCACCACACCGATCGCTATTCCGCGCGGTTGAGAATTCCCTTCCGCGGTCTCCGAAAGACGACCGGCGGTGGGCGATGAGTTTCGCCGTTCCGTCCGGTCTGCCCTCTCGTCCACCCGATCTCGTGACTCTCGTCGCAGAGTGTCATGACCGCCAGGTACAGGAGACAACTGTGAGGCTTCTGCTCACGTCCGCAGGCGTGAAGAACCCGAGCATCCACGACGCGCTGGTCGACCTGCTGGGCAGGCCGATCTCCGACTGCACCGCTCTGTGCATCCCCACGGCGTCGTACGGCCACCCCCTGTCCGGCCCGGCCCCGGCCTGGAGCTTCATCGCCGGCCGGTCACCGCTGCCGATGTGCGACCTCGGCTGGAAGTCGCTGGGCGTACTGGAGCTGACGGCGTTGCCCAGCATCGGCCGGGAGCGCTGGGTCCCGTGGGTGCGGGAGGCCGACGTGCTGCTCGTGAACGGCGGTGACGCGCTGTACCTGTCCCACTGGATGCGGGAGTCCGGGCTGGCGGACCTCCTGCCGTCGCTGGAGGACACCGTCTGGGTGGGGCTGAGCGCCGGGAGCATGGTGCTGACACCCCGGATCGGTGAGCTGTTCGTCGAGTGGACCTCACCGGACGGGAGTGACAGCACCCTCGGGGTCGTCGACTTCTCGATCTTCCCGCACCTGGGCCTCCAGCCGCACAACACCGCGGAGGTGGCCGAGAAGTGGGCGGCCGGCATCGCGGGCCCGGCGTACGCGATCGACGACGAGACGGCCGTCAAGGTGGCCGACGGCGTCGTCGAGGTCGTTTCGGAGGGCCACTGGACGCTGTTCCCCTCGTGACCGCGGCTCGCCGCTGAGCTGAAATCCTCAGCGGTACCAGGCGCGAACGCCCATCCGTCCCGTGCTGCCGAGGTTGATGTAGATGCGCTGCTGCGGCGGCACGGCGACCAGCGGTTGCCGGACGGCACCCGGCTCGGTCGCCAGTTCGACGTGCTCGGCGACCTGCGGCGGTTCCAGCGACGTGTTCGTGTTCCGCCACACGAACTCGCTGCCCGCGGTCTCCCCCGGCTGCACGGTGATCGGCTGAGGCGGATCGTTGAAACCGGGCAGGAACGTGATCCCGCCGGTGCCTTCGAGGATCGCGACGTCCAACGGCCGCCGCTCCACGTCGAACAGGCTCACCTGCGGATACCCGTTGAGGTGCACCGGTTCCGCACCGCAGTTGGCGACCTCGACCGACATCACGCGCAACCCCGACGCCGCCTCGGTGTAGTTCGACGTGAACCGCACCCCGGCGGCGCAGCCGGGATCTTCGGACGCCTGCACCACCGGCCCGCTCGCGACCAGGCCGGCCAGAACGGCTGTCACGGCAACGGCTTTGCCTCCATGTCCCATGCACTCGAGCATGCCACCGACGGAGGAGGATGAGGTGAAACCTTCACAAGACCTCCACGAGGAGGAGAAGGTCCATTGTGGAGTGATCGACCAGGCAGGCGGAGCGCCTCCTCCGACGCGGTGCGGGCGCTATCGAAGATGCGATCAGCCGGTCAGGCCGTCGGCACCCGCTGCCCGTAGTCCTTGAGGGAGAACGGGAGCGTCAACGTCCCGAAGTCCGGCAGACCGCCGCCGGCGTCGTCCTCGCCGACGAGCACGCTGCGCCGCATCGACTCCTGCTCCACCGCGACGTCCTGGTTGCGCGTCACGTACTCGCGCAGCTCGTCCTCGTAGGCGGCGGCGCCTGCGGCCGGGTCGTCCCGGTGCGCGGCGAGCTCACCGGCCAGGACGTACGCACCCACCATCGCGACGCTGGTCGCCTGGCCGGTGCCCAGCGAGACGGCGTAGCCCGCGTCGCCGGCCAGCACGACCCGCCCGCGCGACCAGCGGTCCACGCGGACCTGGGTGAGCCGGTAGAGGTGGAAGTCGGGCGCGTCCATCATGTGCCGCACGATCTCCGGGATCACCCAGCCCCCGGCGGCCAGGCGTTCGGCCACCACGCGCTTCTGGCCGGCGACGTTCCGCGGGTCGTACTCGACCCGGTCCTCGGTGTCGAAACCCACGTAGGCCCTGGCGGGAACGTCCTTGCGCAGCCCCATCACCAGTGCGCCGATGGCCGGTTCTTCCTGCTGGCAGAGGATCTGCCAGCGTTCGAGACCGAGGAAGTTCGGCATGCTGAACACCGCGACGAGGTTCTCGCCCATGACGTGCAGGAACCGCTCGTCGGGGCCGAAGGCGAGGCGCCGCACGCCGGACCCGACCCCGTCGGCGCCGACCACGACGTCGAACCGGCGCGGCGCGGCCGTGGCGAATGTGACGTCGACGCCCGTGTCGTCCTGGGTGAGCGAGGTGATGGTGTCGCCGAACAGGAACTCGGCCTCGTCGCGCACGGCTCCGTACAGCACTTCGCAGAGGTCGTCGCGCATGATCTCGATGTCCGAGCTGTCGAGCTGCCCGCCGGTGAGAGTTCCCTCCGTGCTGCGGAAGACCTCCCGTCCGGCCGGGTCGACGACGGCGATCCCGGTGAGGTTCGTGCCCCGCTCCCGCAGGACGGCGTCCAGGCCCATCCGCTCGGCGACGGCCAGGGCGGGTCCCCGCACGTCGATCGCGTGGCCGCCGGGACGGAGCCGGGGCGCCACCTCGACGACCGTCACCTCGAAGCCGTGGCGGGTGAGCCAGTAGGCGGTGGTCAGGCCGGCGATGCTGGCGCCGGAGACGAGGACGCGTCGAGCGGAGGGTTTTTCGTTGGTGGAGAACATGAAAACCACGCTATGAGCCGCATTGCTCGCTGTCCAAGACAAAGAACAGACCGCTGTGAGACCTCCGGGGCAACGGTGTCGACTGTGGACTCCGGCCATCCTCCGATCGGAGGATGGCGGGGTCGACCGCATCCACCGCCGTCCCGGCCCGCGCGGTCGATCCGGCGCGTTCCCGCGGACGCGAGGCTGTGCGCATGGCCCTACCCGACGTCGTCCGCACCTCACGTCCGGCACGCATCCCTTCCCTGGACAACCTCCGCGTCTTCCTGACCGTCCTGGTGGTCGCGCACCACTCCGCGGCCCCGTTCGGCAACCTCGCCCTCTGGCCCAACTGGCAGCGACCCCCGTCGGCGGCCGCGGCGGTGCCGCTGGACCTGCTGCTCCTCGCGAACCAGACGTTCTTCATGGGGTTCTTCTTCCTGCTGTCCGGGTACTTCGCGCCCGGCGGTGCCGACCGGCGAGGGCCGCGCGGGTTCGCGGCGGAGCGGTTGAGGCGGCTGGGGATTCCGTTCCTCGCGTTCCTCGTGCTGCTGCGCCCGTTCTTCGTCCTGCCCATCTACCTCGACCTGCCGGCCGCGACCAGGCCGTCGTTCGCGGTCCACTACTTCACCGCCTGGGAGGTCGGGCCTGCCTGGTTCCTGGAGGTGTTGCTGATCTTCTCTCTCGCCTACGCGTTGCTGCGGCACCTGCGCGGGACCGCGGAGCCCATCACGCCGCAACCGTTGCGGCGGTGGCAACTGCTCACGTTCGTGGTCGTGCTCGGCGTGGCCACGTTCGTGTGGCGGATCTTCGTGCCGCTCGGCACCTACGAGCCGGTGCTCGGGCTGCCCAGCCCCGCCTACCTGCCGCAGTACGTGCTGCTCTTCGCCGCCGGTGTCGTGGCGTACCGCCGCCGTTGGTTCGAGTCGCTCCCGCGGAGGTCGGGCTGGTTCGGCGTGCTCCTCGTGGCGGTATCAGTCGTGCCGATGGCCTTGGGTGGCTACCGGGGTTTCGTGGAGGCGGACGAACTGGCGGGCCATGACGTCGCCTACCTGTTGCTGGCCTTGTGGGAGGCGCTGTTCGCCGTCGGCGTCGTGCTGGTCCTGCTGCGCGCGTTCGACCGCTTCGCCGCCGGTACTTCGCGCCTGAGCCGCTACCTCGCCGACAACGCCTTCGCCGTCTACCTCGTGCACGCACCGGTCATCGTCGGCGTCGTGGCCGTACTGCACCCGCTCGACGCGGCGCCCGTGCCGAAGTTCCTGCTGACGCTGGTGCTTTCCGCAGCCGCGAGCTGGGCGATCTCCGGTGCGCTGCGCCGTGTGCGTGTTGTGCGGTCCGTCGTCTAGTGGCGACTTCTCCATGCCGGGGAACGGGCGTGCGATCATTGGCGGGGTGGGCGTCGTGGCCGAGTTGCGCGAGGAGTTCGACCGCTGGGAACGCAGGGAGTCGGCGGTCCTGAAGGTTCTCCCCTACCCGCTGCTCGCGGTCAGCCTGGTCTTCACCCTGCTCCAGCCGCTGTGGAACGCGCCGGTGCACCTGCCCGGCGTGCTCGGGCTCTCGGCGCTGCTCGTCGCGTGGCTCCTGTGGTTCCACACCCTCCACCCCGGACTGCACGACCGGGCTCGGGTGATGGCGCTGTACTACGCGGGACTGGTGGCGGTGACGGCCTGCCTGGTGGTGCTCTCGCCGTGGTTCGGCTTCTTCGCCTTCATCGGTTACGTGCACGCCTTCCAGTACCTGGAGGGCCGGTGGCGGTACGTCGGCGTGGCCGTCACGGCCGCGGTCTCGGCGGTCTCGCACGTCGGAGGGGCGGACTCCATCGCGGCCGGCCTGTGGTGGCAGTGGCCGGCCGTCAGCGCCGTCACCGCGGTGCTGGCCACGGTCGCCTTCTACTCGGACGTGATGTCCGACCGGCGCGACCACCGGCAGAAGCGGGCCCTGGCCGAGCTGGAGGCCGCGCTGGCGGAGAACGCGGCCCTGCAGGCCCGGCTGCTGGTGCGGGCCCGCGAGGCCGGTGTGCTCGACGAGCGGCAGCGGATGGCGCGGGAGATCCACGACACCCTCGCCCAGGGGCTGGCCGGCGTCCTCACCCAGCTCCAGGCCGCCGAGCAGGCGTCGGACGACCCGGCGGAGTCGCGCCGGCACGTGGCGAACGCGGTGGGACTGGCCCGCGAGAGCCTCACCGAGGCCCGCCGGTCGGTGCACGCCGTGGGACCGTCCGCGCTGGCGCGGGCCCGTCTCCCGGAGGCGATCGGCGACGTGGCCAGGCGCTGGTCGGAGGTGCACCGCGTCGAGGCGGTGCTCACGACGACCGGTGAGGTGCGGCCGATGCACACCGACGTCGAGGTGGCCTTGCTGCGGACCGCGCAGGAGGCACTCGCCAACGTCGCCAAGCACGCGCGGGCCGGTCGGGTCGCGCTGACCCTGTCGTACATGGAGGACCTGGTGACGCTCGACGTGCTCGACGACGGGGTGGGGTTCGCGCCGGACGCCCGGCCCGCCGGTGGCTCCGCGGACGGGGGCTTCGGGCTCGCCGGGATGCGGCAGCGGGCAGGGCTCCTCGCGGGACGGCTGGACGTCGAGTCCGAGCCGGGCGGCGGCACCGCGATCACGGTGACGGTGCCCGCGATCCCCGCCGGCGGTGAGGGGTGATCTCGCTGCTGATCGTCGACGACCACCCGGTGGTGCGGGACGGGCTGCGCGGCATGTTCGGCGCGGATCCGCGCTTCGAGGTGGTCGGCGAGGCCGGTGACGGCGCGGAGGCCGTCGCGGTCGCGGAACGCCTGCGCCCGGACGTGGTCCTCATGGACCTGCGGATGCGCGGTACCGACGGCGTCACCGCGATCCGGGAGCTGGCGAGGCGCGGGGTGCCGTCGCGGGTGCTGGTGCTGACCACGTACGACACCGACAGCCACGTGCTGTCGGCCATCGAGGCGGGCGCCACCGGCTACCTGCTCAAGGAGGCGCCGCGGGAGGAGCTGGTCCGCGCGGTGCAGGCCGCGGCGCTGGGACAGGCGGTGCTCTCCCCCTCCGTCGCGACCCGGCTCGTGGGGCAGGTGCGCAGGCCGGCCCCGGCACCGTTGTCGCAGCGCGAACGCGAGGTGCTGGAGCTGATCGCCCGGGGCTCGACGAACCGCGAGGCGGCGAAACGGCTCTTCATCAGCGAGACGACGGTGAAGACGCATCTGCTGCACGTGTACGCGAAGCTGGGCGTCAACGACCGCGCGGCCGCCGTGGCCGCCGCGTTCTCCCGCGGCTACCTGACGCCGCCGGACTGACAGGCGTGCCTACGCGTCGCGGCGGCGTGGCGCGTGGTCGAGGAGGACCTCGGCGGCCGCACGGGCGTGGCGGCCGTAGTCCGGGTCGTTGAGGACCATGGCGCGGCTCGCGGCGCCGTCGGCGAGGGTGACGAGCTGCTCGGCGAGCGGCTGCGGGTCGTCGACGCCGAGCTCCGCCACGAGGTCGGTGACCAGCGTGAGCATGAGGACCTTCTGCTCGCGGGCGAACTCGTGCACCCGGTTGGCGGGGTCCGGGTGCTCGGTCGCGGCGTGCAGGAACGGGCAGCCGTGCACGATGCCGTCCGGCCACGGCTGCACCGTGAACATCGCCAGGATCCGGTCCCGCGGCGGCACGTCGGCGCGCTTCAGCGTCTCGAGCAGCGTGTAGCCGGAGCCGAGGATGGACGCCAGCTGAGCGAGGACCAGGTCCTCCTTCGTGGGGAAGTGCGCGTAGAGGGTCCGCTTGGAGACCGGTGCCTCAGCGGCGATGTCCTCCATCGTCGTCGCGGCGATGCCACGCCGGGCGAACAGGCTGCCCGCGGCGGTCAGCACGCGCTCCCGGCCACCTCGCCCCGCCCGCCGCACAGGTTCTGCGCTCATCACCCAACTATACGACAGCGTTTACATAGCCGGGCGGGATCCGCTACGGTCGCTCAAGTAAACGAAACCGTGTACTTGAGGAGTGACACCGATGACGACGGAGCTCGCCGAAACCGCGGGCCGGCTCATCCGGGGCCGGCGCGCGACGAGGGCGTTCCTGCCGGACCCCGTCCCGCAGGAGACGATCGAGGCCGTCTTCGGCTTGGCCGGCACGGCCCCGTCGAACTCCAACGCGCAGCCCTGGCAGGTCGAGGTGGTCAGCGGAGCCGCACGGGACGAGCTCGCCGACGCACTCGTGGCCGCCCACCAGGCCGACCGGCGGACACCGGACTTCCCGTACGACGACAGCATCTACTCGCCCGTGCACCAACGCCGGCGGGCCGCTTTCGGCGCCACGCTCTACAACGCGCTCGGCATCGGCCGCGGCGACCGGGACCTGCGCGCGTCCTACGACCTCAAGAGCCTGCGGTTCTACGACGCTCCCCACGTCGCGCTGCTGTACGCGCCCGAGTCGGGCGACCCGAGGCTGACCGCGGACGTCGGCATGTACGCGCAGACCCTGCTGCTGGCCATGGCGGCGCACGGGATCGCCAGCTGCCCGCAGGGAATGCTGAGCTTCTACAGCGAGACCGTCCGCGAGACGCTCGGCGTCTCCGGCGGGAAGCTGTTGCTGGGCATCTCGTTCGGCTACGCCGACCCCGACGACCCGATCAACGCCGTCGAGGTCGGCCGCGAACCCTTGCTGGAGACGACGCGCTTCCACCGCTGAAAGTTGTCCACTTCGGACTGTCCTCGTTCAGGACGACCCGTCGGTCTGCAGGAGCGGCCGCACTTCCTCGGCGCTCTCGACGAGCATGCGCACGACGGGGAGGTCCGCGTCCCTGGAGCGCCAGGCCACCACACCGGTCAGCTCGATGTCCAGGTCGCCGAGCGGGCGCCACACCATCGAGGTGAACGGGGTGACCAGGGCGGCCGTCCTGCGCGCGAGGAACGTGACGCCGTCGCCGATCGCCACCAGCGCCAGGAGCGCCTCCAGGTCGGCGATCTCCGTGATCGCGCCGAGGTGGACGCCCTGCGCCTGGAACGCGGAGACCACCCCGGCGTGCAGCCGGGGGTCGAGCTCGCGCGGCTCGAGGACCACCCGCTCCCCCGCGAGGTCGCGCACCCGGACCTCCTCGCGGGACGCGAGCGGGTGGCCGCGGGCGACCAGCAGCCCGAGCCGGTCGCTCACCATCTCCAGCGAGGACAACGCCTCGTCGGCGGGCCGGTGGGTGCCGCAGGCGAAGGTGATCGTCCCGTCGCGCAGGGCGGTCCACTGCTCGGTGCCGCTCATCGCCACGAGCTCGAGCCCCACCCGCGGCGCTCGCCGGCGGAACGCGGTCATGAGCGACGCCAGCGCACCGGTGAACGTGGCGCCCTGCTCGAACCCGATGACCACGGTGCCCTGCCGGCCCTGCGCGACGTCCCGAGCCTCCTCGACGGCAGAGGAGACGCTCGCGAGCACGCCGCGGGCCCGTTCCGCGAAGACCTTCCCGGCGGCGGTGAGCCTGATCCCGCGCCCGGCCGGTTCGAACAGCTCGACGTCCAGCTCCTGCTCGAGGTCCTTCATCTGACGGCTCAACGGGGACTGCGAGACGTGCAGCTTCTCCGCGGCCCTGCGGAAGTTCTGCTCGTCGGCGATCGCCACGAAGTACCGAAGGTGTCTCAGCTCCACCGTTGCTCCTGAGGTCTCACAGGAAAGCTGTCGCCGTCACAGGTCGACGTCCCCCATCCAACCCGAACGCGCCTGGTCACCGGGACCGGCCACGCATGGCCGGGGTGGTGGCCTGTCCCCGCACGACGTCCTCGTCGTGCGATGGGCGGCGGAAAAGCCCGGCACGACCCCCGTAGCGGAGGAGACAGATGGCCAGCGGCCCGGAACGATCACGGCAGGCAGCGAGGGAGGCGGCGAACGACCCCCGGCGGTACGCCGCCAGGCTCGACCCGGTCCACGCCGACTTCCTCTGCGGGCTGGACGAGCCGGAGGGCGTGACCCGCGGCAGCGGCGCCGGCGAGGTGGTCCTCACCGCCGCGGCCGTCGCCTACCTGCAGCAGCTCCCGCTCCAGCGGGACTGGCACGTCGACTCCGGCAGGAGGTGGATCTACCTCGAAGCCCGCCCGCACCCGTTGAGGCAGCTCTGACCGGTCAGGCGGCGGTCCGCCACGCGTCGCCGCGGTCCCGCTGCATCGGCGGGGTCTTGAAGTGGGCGTAGGAGTACTTGCCGGTGATCGCGCCGTCGGCGTCGAAGTGGAAGACGTCCATGCCGTGCCAGACCATGCGCGGGCCGTGCCGGAGGGCGCCGAGCAGGCGCAGCAGGGGGTGGATGCGGCGGGCGTGCGGCTTCGCGACGTCGATGCGGCACGCCCAGCGGATCGCGACGCGCCGGCCGGGCTCGTCGACGAGCTTGTCGTAGACGTCGAACCGCATCGCGCCGTACCTGCCCGCGAACTGGGGCGCGAACTCGGCGCGGATGGCGTCCTTGCCGCGGTGCCGCGCGCCGTCGCCCGGCTCGTACTCGGCGTCGTCCGCGAAGTAGGCCATGACGCGGTCCAGGTCGTTGTCGTTGAAGGCGTCGACGAAGCCGTCGACGGTCGTGGACAACGTGCGCGAGTGCTGGGTCATGCGGGACCTTCCGGGTGGGCGGGAGCGTGCGGCGCCACGTTAAAGGAACACCGTACTTTTAACCAGCTCCTTGGTAGGGTCGCATCTCACATGGACACGTCGTTCCGCCGGGCGAGGCAGCCGGAGCAGAAGGAGCAACGGCGCGAGACGATCCTCGCCGCCGCCCGCGACCTCGCTCTCGAGCGCGGCGTGGCCGGGGTCAGCCTCGGCGACATCGCCACCGCCGTCGGGCTGGTGAAGTCGAACGTGCTGCGCTACTTCGGCACCCGCGAGGAGATCTACCTCCAGCTCACGATGCGCGACGGCACCGCGTGGGCCGACGCGGTGACCGAGCGCCTGGGCGACGCCGAGGGCATCGGCCGGATGGCCGCCGCGCTCGCGGACTCCTTCGAGGAACGGCCGCTGTACTGCGACCTGATCAGCCACGCGGAGACGATGCTGGAGCACAACGTCTCGATCGAGGTGCTGCACACGTACAAGCTGTGGGCGATCGCCATGTACGGGCGCGTGGGCGGGCGGATCGCCGCCGTGTGCCCGGAGCTGACGGAGCAGGAGGGCGCCTCCGTCGTGTTCGCGGCCGGGGCGTTCGTCGGCAGGCTCCACCCGATCACCCGGCCGCCGGCGGCACTGGCCGAGCTGTACGCGCGGGAACCCGGGATCGCGGCGGTGTTCCCGCCGTTCGGGCCCGCGCTGCAGCGCTTCGTCGCGGCGACCGCCACCGGCCTGCCCGCGGTGCGGAGTCAGTAGCGGGAGACCGGTGCGCGGACGGTCCCCGGCGGTGTGAGAGTCTGGGGACGTTCAGCGCGGAGCGGGGGAAGTCCGGTGAGAGTCCGGCGCTGTCCCGCAACGGTGTGCCTCTCCTGAGGCGAGCCCGGTCGCCCGATCCGCGCGGTGTCACCAACTCCTGTCGTGGATGTGCGGGAAAGAGTTCTGATGAGACGTCTGGTGCTCGCTGCTGTCCTTCTGCTGGGCACGGCCACGGCCACCCCCGCGGTGGCCGCCACGCACGACAAGGCCGACGCCGCCGCCGGATGGCTGGCGCGGCAGCTCGTCGACGGGGAGCGGTTCGAGTCCGACTTCGGCGGCGAGAAGTTCCCCAACCAGGGCGGGACGATCGACGCGATCTTCGCGTTCGCCGCCGCGAGGGCTTCGGACGCGAACGCCGAGAAGGCGATCACGTGGCTGGCCAGGCCGGAGATCACCACCGGCTACCTCGGCACCGGCACGGAGTCCTATGCGGGAGCCCACGCCAAGCTGTTGCTCGCCACCCAGGTGCGGCACAAGAACGGCACCTCGTTCGGTGGCGTGAACGTGGAAGCGGGCCTGCGGGCCCTGCTGACGCCGTCCGGCCGCTTCTCCGACCGCTCCGAGTTCGGCGACTTCTCCAACGCCTTCACGCAGTCGCTCGCCCTGATCTCGCTGGACCGCACGTCCGGCGGCGCGCCCGCGGCGTCGGTGGCGTTCCTGGCCGGCACCCAGTGCGCGGACGGCGGGTTCCCGCAGGACTTCGGCCTGACGCCGTGCGTGAGTGACGTCGACTCGACGGCCATGGTCGTGCAGGCGTTGCGCGCCACCGGTGACGGCGTCAACGCCACCGAGGGCACGACGTGGCTGGCGGGCAAGCAGAACGCCGACGGCGGCTTCGCGGTCGGCGCCACCGCGTCGAACGCCAACAGCACGGGGCTCGCGGCCCAGGCGCTCGCCGGACACCGTCCGGTGGCCGCGGCGAAGGCCGGGAAGTTCCTGCGTTCGCTGCAGGTCGGCTGTTCGGGACCGGTCGCGGACCGCGGCGCGATCTCCTACGACGCAACGGGTTTCGACCCGGCGACGGCGCCGCGCGCGACGGCCCAGGCGGTTCTCGGACTGACCGGCGTGAAGCTGGCGGACCTGCGCGGCGGCGGCCGGTCACAGGCCCCGACGCTCGCGTGCTGAGCCGGGAGAACGGGATCAGGAGCTCACGGGTCACCGTCTGCCGCGGCTGTTGCTGCGGCACGGAACGCAAGCACCCCGAGGTCGACCACGACCGGCAGCTGGAGGTGCTGCGCGGCCGGCTCCCGTCGGTGCGCGTGGCCGACTGCCTGGACGCGTGCGAGGTGTCGAACGTGGTCGTCGTCCAACCCAGCCCGGCCGCGCGGGCGGCAGGGGCGAAACCCGTGTGGGTGGGGTCGATCCTGGACGACAGCGCGCTGCACGGCGTCGCCGACTGGGTCGACGCGGGCGGTCCCGGTGTCGCCGCGCCACCGCCCTCGATCGCCGGCCTCATCGTGGCGACGCCGGGACCGAAGTCCTAGGTGTGCTGACCTGAGAGGTTGGCGTGGGCGGTCCGGACCGATTGCTCGGCCTGCGGGTCGCGGAAGTCGAACGCCGAGCCGTCCGCGAACTCGATCCGCACGAACCACTCCGGTTGCACCTGACGGCCCAGTGGCACGGCGGCGAACCGCCGTGCCACCGCGACCGGCGCCTCCCACCACGTGACGAGAGGCGCCACCTCGCGTTGAGGTTCCCGTGCCCGGCTGAACAGGCCGCCGCGCTCGGGTTCGAGCACGCCGCCCTCCACCACGAGCCCCAGGCGCCGGTTGCTCAGCAGCAACCAGCACTCGTCCCTGCCTGCGGTGAACAGGTCGGCCCACCGCACGGCGGTCTGCTCGGGGCCGCGGGCGTGCGCCCAGCCCCAGACAGCCGGGTCGTGCGCCCATTCGTCGGTGCTGAACCGGCCGCTGCTCACGGCGGCGGTCGGCAACGGCCAGTCCGGTTCGGCGATGGCGGCTTCCGGAACTTCCCCGGCCACCGAATGCGGCGCCCTGCCCGCGGAACCGATGTGGCCCTTGCGCTCGACGGCCCACACGATCTGCTCGCCCGCGCGGACCCAGTGCTTCTGGGCGATCTCCGCGAGCTTGAACCTGTCCCTGGGCACGGGTCACCCCTGTCCGTTGGCCATGGCGAGCAACCGGTGCGCGTTCTCCGGCGACGAGGTGAGCACGTCGATCCCCGTTCCGTCCACGAAGGACACCCGCAGGGCGTGGACGTCGCGCGCCTGGTACTGGCGCGGCAGCTTGCGCTCGGCGAGCGACACCGCGCCGATGTGCTCCCGTGGGACCTCGGCGACCGTCGTGACCTCGGCGGTGGCCACGGGGACGTGCGGCGGATAGGCGCTCTTGCCGCTGAAGACGTCCCTGGCACTCTTCGCGAACCCGCTCACCCTGTCGAGGAAACCCCTCTCCTGCTCGGGTTCCGCCGGTTCCTCGACCAGGGTGACCTGGGCGAGCCTGCGCGGTGTGAGCACCAGCCACGAGACGCCGGGAACCGGTTGGCACAGCCGGGTCGCGATGCCGGCGGCCTGCGGTCCCCACACCACGACGTGCGGTGCGTCGGCACCGCCGTCCTCCGGGCCGCTGCCCGCGAAGGCGGCGTCCACCACCCCCGCGGCCGCATTGCCGAAGGCTCCGGCGACCTTGCCCAGCGCGCCGCGCTCGGGCCTGCCCTGCCAGTCCAGGCCGGTGAGGTCGTACCGGGTGCTGCTCGCGGTCGTGCCCGCGCAGAGCAGGACCGGCTCGCCGGGCAGGCACCACGACTCCCGGATCGCGAGGACGCCGTCGAGCTTCACCAGGAGAACCCGCGTTCCTGGGCGTCGCGGCGCTCCTCCTCGGACGGCTTGTTCCGCGCGGCGTCGTAGGCTTCCCGGCTGCCGAACGTGATGGCGCCGTCGACCGCCGTGCCCACGCCCGCGTCGAACAGCGCGCCGGTGATCCTGGTCTGGCCGCCGAGCGCGCCGGTGAGCACGGTCTGCGCGATGTTGCCCGCCAGCGCGCCCTCCCCGGTGACGCCCTGCATGAACCGGTTGGCGGTGGTCGACGCGAGCGACGTGCCGTCCGCCCTGGTGACGATGTTGACGATCGGGTTCGAGCCGAGGTGGCGGCCCGCGAACTGCTGCGCCATGTTGCCGCCGCGCAGGCCGTTCATCCGGTTGATCACCTGGCGCAGCGGGCCGCGCAACCGCACCAGCAGCTTCTCGATCTGCTGCACCGCCTTGAACAGCTCCATCTGGAGCTTCGACACGCGCATGGAGATCCGCACGCCGGTGCTGCCGACCTGCACGGTCGTCGTCGCGCCCGCCGCGGCGACCGAACCGCCCGCGGTGACCCACGACGCGGCCAGTGCGGCGAGCCACTGCACGATCAGGCCGATGATCAGCTCGGTGAGGACGTCGATCACGAACTCGACGAACATGTCGAAGAGCTCGGCGATCGTCTCCAGGGTCTGCTTCAGGCCGCGGACGTCCTCCGCCAGCGCCTCGACTCCGCCCGCGAACTCGGTGACCTGCTTGCGGAAACCGTCACCGGCCGCGCCCTGCCACATGGCCGTCGTGGTCTCGGCGCGCTTCTTCTCCGCCTCGGCGACCTCGTCGAGCCACTTCGCGACCTCGTCCCAGCCCTCGCCGGTGGCGCGCATCTGCTCGGGGTCGCCGACCGCCCATTCCGCGAGCTCGATCAGCGGGCTGAGCACGATGGAGACGAGGAAGCCCAGTCCGTTGTCCAGCAACGCCTGTCCGGGGCTGGCGAGGGTCTGGAGCAGCTCCATCCGGCCGGAGACCGTGGCCGCGGTCATCTGCGGCGGCGAGGTGGCGTCCGCCAGGTCGGCGACCGCGCTGTAGGCGGAGCTGCCGCGCCCGGCGGCCTGCTCGAACCAGTTCTTCTGCTCACCGTCGTTGAGATCGGTGAACGAGCCGGGTCCGGTCATCGCGCACCGCCCCCGAGACCCTTGCCGATCTGCCCGAACGCCTGCGAGATGCCCTGGTCCACGCCCTGGTAGACCTCGAAGCTCTCCTGCAGCTGCGCGCCCGTCTGCTTCAGGAACCCCTGCGCGTCGGTCGCGAGCTGCTGACACTCCTGCAGACTCTTGAAGTAGCCGCTGCTCAGACCGACCGCGTCACCGATCGGCCCGAAGCACTGGTCGTCGACCCTGGCCTGCTCCAGCAGCTTCGCCAGCGCGCCGAACTTCTCCGCGAGGCTGTCGCTGCCCCGCGCGAACGCCGTCAACGCCTCCGGCTGGACGTGGAAATCCACGACTCCCCCTAAATCCCCAGTCACTCGCACCGCGGCCCTTCGACGCGATCTTGGTCCGGTCGGTTCCGCGCGGCGGGTCGAGGCTACGCCAAGCAGCCCCGCCGCGTCCGTACGATGGGGTGAGGACGTCGACACCGGGGAGTTCCGATGAGGGTGCTGCTGCCGGCGCTGCTGGTCGCCCTGAGCGCCTGCTCGCCCCGCCCTGCCGAGGAGCCACCTCCTCCCGTCGCCACGACGTCGAGCGCGGCACCGGTCCCGTCCTCGGCGGCCCCGTCCTCGACAGGCCTGTCGGACAAGCAGGACCCGCGGCGGTACGCGCAGCAGACGCGCACGCACGCCGCGGCCGCGGGCATCAGCCCGCAGCTGCTGATGGCGATCCTCTACAACGAGTCGTACAAGCCGCACGACCCGGCGCTGGAACGGGCCTGGCAGAAGATCGACCCGGATGCCGCGTTCGGCGTGGCCAACATGCACAAGGCCGCCTTCGACGAGACGAAGCAGGGGCGCGACTTCGCCGCGCGGGACTGGCAGGAGCTCCCCGACGACCCGGACCTGGCGGTCGCCGCCGCGGCGTGGCACCTGCACGACCTCGGCGCGCAGCTCCCGCGCTCGTGGGCCGGCGACTACACGCGTGACGAGCTGCTCGCGCTGGGCTACAACGCCGGTGCGGGCTCCATGCTGGCCTTCGCGAACAAGGCGCAGCCCGGCGCGCTCGCCCAGTCCTATCTGGACCGCCTGCGGACGAACTGGCCGCAGGCGGAGGAAGCGCTCCGCACCGGCTGAGAAACGCGCCGGGCTCAGTTCGCCGGTTTGTGGCCCTGCTGGGCGTTCCTGAGCTGCTGCTGGAGGTCGTCGATCTGCTGCTGGAGCTTCGCGACCTGCGACGGTTCCTCCGCGACGGAGTCCGCCCGCACGTCCTCCTCCTGCCGCAGCCCCGAGGACTCCGCCTTGAGGATCTTCGCCGAACGTCCCAGCGACCGCGCCATCTCCGGCAGCTTCTTGCTGCCGAACAACAACACGATCACCACGCCGATGATCAGCAGCTCGGTTGCTCCCAGGTTGCCCATGCGTTCACGTCCTCCCGTCGAACCCCCATCGACAATAGCGCGCCCGGACAGGCGTGCGAGGTCACGGAAACAGCCACCACACATCGTCCAAAACGGACTTGGAACCGAAGGCGCGGGACACGGTCCGAAACGGTCTTTCCCTCAGCTGGTCTTGCGCATGCGCACCGACGTGATGGCGTGCCGTGCGACCGCGAGCACTTCGATGTCCCAGCCGGAGACCTTCGCCACATCACCCGGCCGTTCCGGGATCCGCCCGAGCACCAGCAGGACCAGCCCGGCGACCGTGGAGTAGTTGCCCTCCGGTGCCTCGGGCAGCTCGACGCCGACGTCGACGAGGTCGTGGATCGGGAACGTCCCCGGCAGCACCAGCGAGCCGTCCTGGGCGGTCTTCACGGCCATCACGTCGCGGTCGGTCTCGTCGTAGATCTCGCCGACGATCTCCTCCAGCAGGTCCTCCAGCGTGACGATGCCGTCGACCGCGCCGTGCTCGTCCACCACCAGCCCGAACTGCTCGTGCTCGGTCTTGAAGCGCCGCAACGCCTCCGACACCCGCACGGAGTCCGGGAAGACCACCGGGTCCCTGACGACGTCGGTGAGCTTGCAGTCGTCGTCGAGCAGGTCGCGCAGGTGCACGACGCCGATGACGTCGTCGATGTGGCCGTTGCGCACGACCGGTGCGCGCGACCGCCCGGACGCGGCGAGCTCGGCGCGGGCCGTGGGCACGTCGAGGTCGTCGGCCAGCACGAACACCAGCCGCCGCGGCACCAGCACCTCGCGCAGACGCCGTTCGTGGATCTCCAGCGCGCCGGTGATGATCTCGCGCTGCTCGGCGTTGAGGCCGCGCTGGCTCTCCACCAGCTCCCGCAGCTCCTCGGGGGTGAGCTGCTCCGACTCGGCGTCGGGGTTGCCGCCGAAGACCCGCACGACCAGGTTGGTGGAGGCGCTCAACGCCCACACCGCGGGCCGCGAGACCGTCGACAGGAAGTCGAGCGGCTTGGCCACGAGCAGGGCCCAGCGCAGCGAGTACTGCATGGCCAGCCGTTTGGGCGCCAGCTCGCCGAACACCAGCGTGAAGAACGTGAGCACGATGGTGACGAGCGCCACCGCCACACCGGACGCGGCACCGCCGAGGAAGCTCAGCAGCGGCACGAGCGGCTCCGACAACGACACCGCGGCCGTCGCCGACGCCAGGAACCCGGCGAGCGTGATGCCGATCTGGATGGTCGCCAGGAACCGGTTCGGGTCGCGGGCGAGCTTCACCAGCGTGCGCGCGGCTCCTCCGCCGTCGCGTTCCAGGGCGCGCAACTGCCCCTCGCGCAACGAGATCAGTGCCATCTCGCTGCCCGAGAACAACGCGTTGACCAGCACGAGCACGCCGACAAGGGCGATGTTGAATCCGTAGCCGTCCATTCGGCCTTCGTCACTCCCCCGCTGTGCAGTTCGCAGTGCGACCACGCTAGCGGCTGGACGCGCGTCCCACCGGTTCAGGTTGATCATCACAGTTTCGCGGGCGGGCGGTTGAGCGATGATCGGGTCGGGTAGCCGGGGTGAGCAAGGCAATCGAGACTTCAGGAGGGTGACGTGATCGGGTTCATCGTCGCCGGACTGATCATCGGCGCGCTCGCCCGACTGATCAAGCCCGGCAAGCAGAACCTCGGCATCGTGGCGACGCTGCTGCTGGGGCTGGTCGGCTCCGTCATCGGCGGCACCATCGCGAACCTGCTCGGCACCGGCGACATCTTCGAGCTGAACGTGCTGGGCTTCATCATCGCCGTGATCGCCTCGGTGCTGCTCATCGGCACTGCGGAGGCCATCGCCGGCCGCAACCGCACCAGCGTGCGGTAACCACCGGCTCGAACGCGGGAAGGGCCCCGGACACCACCACGGTGTCCGGGGCCCTTCCCGTTGCACCCCTCAGCGCGAACTCCGGTCCGAGCGTCAGGACGCCGTGCCGAACCACCTCGTGGCGGCGCGTTCGAACGCCCGCGGGTCGACGGGCCCGTCGGCGGCCCAGGCGACGGTGCCGTCCGGCCGGACCAGCACCGCGGCCAGCCCGAGGTCGTCCCGCGCCGTCCCCGCCGTGTAGTCGACCTGCGTCTTCCAGCGCGCCGCGGAGTCGCGCAGGACCTGGTCCGCGGTGAAGTCGAGCAGCACGGCCCGGCCGTCCCGCATCAGCCCGGCGAGGCGGGTTCCGTCGCCGAAGCGGAAGTCCGGGGCGTCGCGACCCGCCAGCGGGTGGTCCTCGGCCACGTCGTGGCGCAGCCAGGCGCCCGACATCTTGCGGTACACGTACGTCGCCCCGTCCGGCGTCGCGATCAGGTCGCGCAGCACTCCCTGGACGGCCTGCGAGTGCAGGTCCGGTCCCATCGCCGCGACCTGGGCGCGGGTCCATTCGAGCACCCAGGCGCCGATCGGGTGGCGTTCGCGTTCGTAGGTGTCGAGCAGGTCGTCCCGGGAGTCTCCGCGCACGACGGCGGCCAGCTTCCAGCCGAGGTTCACGGCGTCGCCCAGGCCGGTGTTGAGGCCCTGACCGCCCAGCGGCGAGTGGATGTGCGCGGCGTCGCCCGCCATCAGGACGCGGCCGCGGCGGTAGGTGGACGTCTGCATGGCCCGGTCGGTGTAGGTCGAGGCGAGGTGGACCTCGGTGATCGTCACGCCGGTGCCGGAGACGCGGCGCAGCACGTCCTGCAGGTGCTCGCGGGTCAGCGGCCGCGAGCGGTCGAACGTGCCGCCGTCGAAGTCCATCATGCCGATCCCGCCGCCGGGCATCGTGAGGTACATGCCGGTCGGCGTGAGGTTGAACCACGGCTTGAGCTGCTGAGGATCGTCGAGGTCGACCTGCGCGACGTAGCCGGTGAAGCGCGGGCCGGTGCCGACGAACTCGAACCCGGCGAGCTTGCGCACCGCGCTGTGCCCGCCGTCGCAACCGACGAGCCACCGCGCCGGGTGCTCCTCGCCGTCCACGTGCGCGACCACGCCGTCCTCGTCCTGCGTGACGTCCGTGACGGCGGCACCACGGCGGATCTCGACGCCGAGCTCCGCCGCCCGTCCGGCCAGGAGGGTCTCGACCGCCTCCAGGTTCACCACCGCCTGCTGGTTCGCGGGGCTGGGCAACCGGAAGGTCTGCGTCTCGAGCTCGACGTCGGCCGGGTTGATCATCATGCCGGCGAAGTGGCCGTGCGGCTGCGGGGGCGCGGGCTCGGCGTCCGGGTCGTAGGGGATACCGGCCGCCGCGAGAACCGGCGCCAGCATGCCCCGGCGGTAGAACGCCTCGACCGACGCGGCCGACAGCCCCCGCGTGCCCAGCGGCGCCCTCTTCCACGCGGAGCGCGGTTCGGCGTCCTTCTCCAGCACCAGCACGGAACAGCCCGCGAGACCCAGCTCGCACGCGAGGAAGAGCCCGACCGGGCCGGCTCCCACGATCACTACGTCATGCACGGGTGACTCACCTTCCGAAGTGCGTTTTCCTGTGTTCGTCGGACAGGCGAAGGCTCCCGTGGAGCGCTCACACGGCACACACGCGACGCACACGCGGCACGTGGGTCCCGGTCAGCGCGGTGGGTGCGGTCTGCCAGAGTTGGCGCCGTGACGGTGGACGTGCGCGTGGCGGTTCTGGGTCCGCTGGAAGTGCACGTGGACGGCGCCCCGGCGCAGCTCGCGGGGAACCGGGTGCGCGCCGCGCTCTGCCGGCTCGCGGTGGCGGTCCCCCACCCCGTCGGTGTCGACGAGCTGATCGACGCCGTGTGGGACGGCAGTCCTCCCGGCGGGGCGGCGCACGCCCTCCAGTCGTTGGTCACCCGGCTGCGTGCGGCCCTCGGCGACTCCGGTTCGGTGCTGATGGACTCCCGCGGCTACCGGATGCCGTTGACCCGCGACGCCGTCGACGCCCTCCTGTTCCAGGACCTGCTTTCCCGCGGCCGTCGTGCCGTGCGCGAGGGCGACGACGGGAGCGCGTTGACCGCGTTCGAGCAGGCGCTCGCGCTATGGCGCGGACCGGCGCTGACCGGGGTGCCGGACGCGCCGTACGTGCCCGGTCTGACCGCCGAGCTGGAGAACCTGCGCCTGGACGCGGCCGCCGGGCGGTTCGCCGCCGCCCTGTCCCTCGGCCGGGCCGACGACGTGGTGGCCGACCTGCGGAAGGTGGTGGACGAGCACCCGCTGCGCGAGGACTTCGCCGCCCAGCTGATCACGGCGCTCGCCGCGACCGGCCGGGGCGGCGAGGCGCTGACCGGCTACGACCGGATCCGCCGCGAGCTGGCCGGGCAGCTGGGCGCGGACCCCGGGCCGGAGCTGCGCGACCTGCACCTGCGGCTGCTCGGCGGTGAGCTCACGCCCGCCCCGGCGCGACGCCGGCCGCCGAGGGGCCTGGGCACGCCGTTGACCAGCTTCGTCGGCCGGGAGACCGAACTGGACCGCGTCCGGTCGTCGGTGGCCGCGCACCGGCTGACCACGCTGGTCGGGCCCGGCGGCGCGGGTAAGACGAGGCTGGCCACCGAGGTGGCGCGCGGCGGGCAGGGCGAGGCGTGGATGGTGGAGCTGGCGCCGGTCACGTCCGGCACCGGCGTCGCGCGGGCCGTGCTGGACGCACTCGGTCTGCGCGAGGCCAGGCTGCGGCCGGACCAGTCCGGTCAGGACGACCGCGAGCGGGTGCTGGACGCCGTCAGCGAGGCCACCGGGTTGCTGGTGGTGGACAACTGCGAGCACCTGCTGGACTCGGTCGCCGAACTGGTCGCCGATGTCGTGGCCGCCGCACCGGGAGTGCGGGTGCTGGCCACCAGTCGTGAACCGCTCGGGCTGACCGGCGAGGCGCTGGTCCCCGTCCCGCCGCTCGCCCTGCCGCCGCCCACCGCTGGCGTCGAGGAAGCCGTTCGGTACCCGGCGGTCCGCCTGTTCCTGGACCGGGCCTCCGCCGCCCGCCCCGGCTTCGTCCTCGACGACACCACCGTGGAGGACGTGGTCGCGGTCGTCCGCGGGCTCGACGGCCTGCCGCTGGCGATCGAGCTGGCCACCGCCCGGCTGCGGGTGCTGCCGGTCGCCGAGGTCGCGCGCCGGCTCTCCGACCGGTTCCGGCTGCTCACCGGCGGCGACCGGGCGGGCCTGCCGCGCCACCGCACGTTGCGGGCGGTGGTGGACTGGAGCTGGGAGCTGCTGACGGAACCCGAACGCGCGCTGGCGGAACGGCTCGCGGTGTTTCCCGGCGGGGTGACCGAGGAGGCCGCCGCGGCGGTCTGCGCCGACGAGCTGGTACCCGCCGAGGACGTCGGTGAGCTGCTGATGACGCTCACCGAGAAGTCGCTGCTGCGGACCCGGCACGACGTCCCGCTCCGCTACCGGATGCTGGAGACGCTGCGCGAGTACGGCCTGGAGCGGCTGGCCGAACAAGGCCTGGCGGGCACGGCGCGCGACCGGCACGCCGGCTACTTCGCGAACCTCGTCGACGAGCTGGAACCCGTGCTGCGCGGCCGTGACCAGCTGGGAGCGCTGGCCACCCTGCGCGCCGAGGAACCGAACATCGTCGCGGCCCGGCGGCACCTGTTCGACTCGGGACGGCTGCGCGACTCGGTGATGATGACCCTGGCGACGGCGTGGCTGGGCAGGATCACCGGCGACACGCACGAGGCGGGCTGGCTCGACGAGCTGGTCGCCGCGCACGACGGCGTCGACGAGCCGCACCTCGTCCACGCAGAGGCGTTGCGGGTCATGTCCACTTTGGACGAAGGTCGGGACGTGGGCGGCGACGAGGTCCGGCACCGGCTGGCCGACCTGCTCCGCCGGCGCCGGGTGAACCCGGTGCCGTCCCCGTACGGCAGCCTGGACGCGGTGCTGGCGATCCTCCCGGCGCTGGCCGGGCTCGCCGACGACGGCGAAGCCGGCACCTCACCCGATCCGTGGATCCGGGCGGTGCGGCACGTCGCGGCCGCCAACCGGGCGGAGAACAGCGGCGACTCGGACCGCGTCCGGCGGGAAGCCGAACTGGCGCAACGGGAGTTCCGCGCGACCGGCGACCGGTGGGGCATCGCGGTGGCGCTGAGGACCAGGGCCCAGCTGCGGGTGGTGGACGGCGACCTGCCCGGCGCCCTGGCCGACCTGGAGGCCGCCCGGTCCGCCGCCGAGGAGCTGGGCGCGACCGACGACGCCCGTTTCCTGGCGCTGAGGATCGCCTGGCTGCTGTGGTCGCTGGGCCGCACCGCCGAGGCACGCCGTGAGCTGACCGGCATCCGCTCCGGCGGCGGAAAGCCCTGGCGGGGCGGCGAAGCGGACCTGGTGGTCGACGCGACGACGGCCGGCATCGAGTGGACCGACGGCCACCACGACACCGCCTTGCAGCTGGCAGACCAGGTCCGTGCCCGGCTGCGGGCCGAGGACGCGGCCAAACCGGTGCGCGGACACGTGGTCACCACCGTGCTCGGCGCGGTCGCGGTCGTCTACGCCGTCGCCGCCGAACGGTGGCCGGAGCGCCTGGACGACGCCCTCGACTGCCTCGGCCAGGCGCACCCGGCCGCCCTGCGCACCGAGGACAGCCCGGTCATCGCCCTGCTCGCGCCGGGCCTCGCGCAGGCGGCCGCGGCGCTGGGCAGGCCCGGCGACGCGGCGGAGGTCCTGGGCGCGGCGGCCCGTCTGCGCGGCGGTGACGGCGGTGGCGACGTCTTCACGGCCCGGTTGCGGGCCGATCTCGGCGAACGCTTCAACTCCCGCTACCGCGCAGGCCGTGAGATGGACAGGAGCGCGGCCATCGCGAGGATGGATCCGCGCTCCCTCACCGCACCCGCGGGGTTTCAGTCCACAACGGACTGAAACCCCGCGGTCCGTTCAGGTGAAGAGGTCCCCCACCCGTCCGTTATGGTCCTTGATCACCCGGCCCGGTTCCGTGCCGAGCACGCGGTCGAGCAGGGTGGCGTACACGTCGCGGAAGTCCGTGGTCTGCTTGAGGTCCCCGTCGTCGAGGTCGGCCAGGTCCGGCTGCTCGCCGTGGAACCCGCCGCGGACGTTCGCGCCGAGCACGAACACCGGGCCCGCCGTCCCGTGGTCGGTGCCGTCGCTCGCGTTGGCGCGCACCCGCCTGCCGAACTCCGAGTAGACCAGCACGACGGCCCGCTTCCCCACCCTGCGGACGAACGGGGTGAGCGCACTGTCCAGTTCGGACAGCAGCCGCTGCTGGGTGGCGCGCTCGTCGGAGTGCGTGTCGAACCCGCCCAGCGACGCCGAGTACACCCGGCAGGGGGCACCGGCCTCGATGAGGCGGGCGACCACGTCGAGCTGGGCGCCGAGGGCGCCACCGCCGCCGGCCGACGAACCCTTGTCGCGCTGGTCGTCCGGGTCGTCGCCGGTGATCTGGCCGCCGGACGGCGATCCGGTGAGGGTCGTGGCGGTGTGCCGGACGTCCGCGATGGAACGGGCGACCCGCGCCTGCCAGTGCTCCTCGCCGTCCGACACCGCGCCCAGCGCGGAGAACGCGTCCCCGAGCGGGCCCGACGGCAGCTTCAGGCCGTTGAGCGGGAACGACGCCGCCGCGGTGCGTTCGCCGGCGAGCAGCGGGGGCAGCAGCGGTTCCACCGACAGCGCGCGCAACGGGTCGTCGCCCGCGGTCTCGTCGAGCCAGCGGCCCAGCCAGCCGGACGGCACCGACGTGCGCGGCGAGGCGGTCTGCCAGATCGCCATCGACCGGAAGTGGCTGTGGTCGGGCTGGGCGTAGCCGACCCCGCGCACGATCGCGAGCCCGCGTTCGTCCCACAGCTGCTTGAGGCCCTTCATCCCGGGGTTGAGGCCGAGCCCCTCCCCCAGCCCGAGCACCTCCTCCGGCCGGTAGGCCAGGTCGGGTCGGGCGTCCTGGTAGACGCGGTCCTCGGCGGGGACGACGGTGTTGAGGCCGTCGTTGCCGCCGTAGAGCGTCACGACGACCAGCACGCCCCTGCTCGGGTCGAGCGGGTTGTCGGCCGCGGCGCTCATGAGGTCGTCCCAGTTCACGCGGGTGGCGCCGAAAGCGAGGGCGCCGGCCGCGGTGACACCGGACAGCGTCAGGAACCTGCGTCGGGTCAGCGTGTCCACGAGCTCACCTGCTCACCACGTACTCGGGGGCGCTCGCCGCCACGACGACGAGCTGCACCGGGTTTCCGATCACCTTCTCCAGCGCGGCCTTCGTGCGGTCCGACCAGGAGTCGACGCCGAGCAGGCGCCGCACGCCCTCGATCCGGTCCGCGCTGCCGATGGCGTTCTTCACGGAGGCGCGTTCGGCCACGAGCTTCGCCAGGTCGAGCCGGGACGGCCACGCGGCCGTGGTCAGCCACGCGCCGCCCGCAGGCCAGCCGCCGACGCTCGGCGGCCGGAACGGGACCTGCCCGAGGCCGCGCAACGACCGCAGCACCGCGTCGGTCTGCTTCTCGTTCAGGTCCCGCGGTTTGACGTCGAGCGCGCGCATCAGGCCGACCGCCCAGTCGACGGGTTGTTTCACCAGGACGTTCACGGAGTCGCGGAACGCGGCCTCGCCGGCCAGGGCGCGCAGCAGCGACCGCGTGTCGCGCCGGAACGCCGTCACCAGGCGCGCGAGCACGTCGGCGGCCGGCGGCTGCGCGGACACGAGCCGGAACCACACCCTGCCGACGACGAACTCCGGGCTCTCGGGTCTGCCGAGGACGAGCGCCACCAGGGACTGCGCCGTGTACCGGCCGGTCTGGCCGAAGACGCGCTTCTCGCCGTCGTCGTGGCGTTTGGCCACCAGCTCTGCCTTGCCCGAGTCCGCGCGCACGGTCCACCCGGTCAGCGACCGCGCGGCCTCCCGGACGTCGATCTCGTCGTAGTGGCCGATCCCCAGGGTGAACAGCTCCATCATCTCGCGGGCGAGGTTCTCGTTGGCCGCCCCGACGCGGTTGTCGTTGCCGTCGAGCCACACCAGCATCGCCGGGTCGACGACGAGCGCCTGGGCCAGGTCCGCGAAGGGCCCGAGGCCGAGCCGCCGGAACGTCTCGTTCTGCGCCAGCATCAGCGCGGGTGAGCGCACCTTCTGCTCGCTCGTGGCGAAGTGCCCGTGCCAGAACCACGTCATGCGTTCGGCCGCGGGGCCGCCGGCGGTGACCATGCGGTCGAGCCACCACTTGGCCAGCGCGCGTTCGTCCTCGGTGCGCCGGCGGGCGGCTTCCTTCTTCGCCTGGTCGTCGCCCTTCGCCGGGCGGGCGGGGGCCGCCGGTCGCGGCGCGGGAGCACCCGCGGGACCGTCGGTCAGCAGGGCGTCGAGGGCCGCGCCGTACGGGAGGTCGAGGTCTCCTGGCCGCGGTCCCACCCCCAGCCGGTCGTGCAGCCTCCTCACCGCGGCGCGTTCGTCCAGTTGCACCATGACGGACAGTCTTCGGTGCTGTGGCGCCTTGTGGCGAGGCAATGCGGGGATCTTCAGAGTTGCTTCAGCGCACGGGCGCGGCCCCGGTTCCCGGTCAGAACCGGGACGCGACCGGAACTCGCCAGACCCGAGAGAGCGCTCTCACAAGACGGTTGATCTGCGCTACAGTCCAGTCACCCCTAGTACTCGACGACGAGGTCAGGTGGAGGTGCCGGGCGCGTGACTCCCCCCGCGAACCGGGTCGTGGCCGCCGCCTCGCTGGGACGGGCCGTGCTGCTCGGCCGGGCCGCTCTCACGCTGACCGCCACCGGCGTCGGGCTGCGCGTGCTCCCCGACCCGCGGACGGCGCTCGCGGTGTCCGTCGTCGTGGTGGTCTCCACGGCCGCCGGGCTGGTCGTCCTCGCCCACCGTCCCGACGTGGTGCGGCACTCGGCAGGGGTGGTCGCCGCGGACTCGGTCGCCGTGCTGGCGGTCCTGGTCGCGAGCCGGGGTGGCGTGCCGTTCTTCTGCTTCGCCGCGGGCGCCTGCGCCCTGGGCGGCGTGCTGCTCGGCATGCGCGGGCTGGTGCTCTGGGTCCCGCACGCCGCGCTGGGCTACTGGGTGGCCGGCCACCTGCTGCGGACCGGTGCGCCGAGCCCGCACATCGCCGTCTTCACGCTGGCGTTCCCCCCGGCGGACGTCCTCGCCGGGATCGCCGCCGCGGTCGCCACCGGAGCCCTCGTGCGCTACGTCGACCTCTCCGTGGACGTGGTCGCCTCGGCCCAGCGCTCGGCGGCGGCCTCCGAGCGGGCCCGGCTGGCCCGTGAGCTGCACGACTCGGTCGCCAAGACCCTGCGCGGCGTCTCGTTCGCCGCGCTCGCGCTGCCGTCGTCGTTGCGCAGGCAGCCCGAGCTCGCCGAGCAGCTGGCGAGCACGGTCTCGCGCGGAGCCGCGGCGGCCGCCAGGGAGGCGCGCGAACTGCTCACCGGGCTGCGGCTCGACTCCCCCGACCAGGACTTCACCGCCACGCTGCGGCGGATCTGCGACCGCTGCGCCGAGTCGTCCGGGGTCGCGGTGCGACTCACGGCCGCGCCCGTCGACCCACCGGCCGACGTGCGCTACGAGCTGAGTCGCATCCTCGACGAGGCCCTGCGCAACGCCGTGCGGCACGGCAACCCCCGGCGGATCACGGTGACCCTCACCCGGACCGATCGCCTCCGCCTGCGGGTGCGCGACGACGGCGACGGCTTCCGCGTCCCGGCCGACTTCTCCGTCCTCACCGCGGGGCACCACTTCGGAATCGTCGGCATGGCGGAACGCGCTCGCCACGCCGATGGCGCGCTGGTGGTGACGTCGGAACCCGGTGGCGGCACGACCGTCGAAGTGTCGGTGCCCGCCGAGTGCCTCGCCAGGACGGCGTCATGATCGACGTCCTGGTCGTGGACGACAACCCGATCGTGCGGGCGGCGCTGTGCGGCTTCCTCGACGGCACCGGGTCCGTGCGGGTCGTGGGCGAGGCCGGGGACGGCCGGCAGGCGCTGACCCTCGCGCGGCGGCTGCGCCCCGCCGTGACCCTGCTGGACCACCGCATGCCGATCGCGGACGGGTTGTCGGTGCTCGGCGACCTGTGCCGGTGCACCGCCGTGCTCGTGCTCACCAGTGACGCGGACCCCGGCCTGGTGGGCGACATGCTGCGCGGTGGTGCGCGCGGGTACCTGGTGCACGGCGAGTTCGATCCCGACGAGCTGCTCCGCGCGGTGCTCGCGGTCGCTCGCGGCCAGGGGTGGCTGTCCGCTCCGGCGGCGGCCGTCGCCGTGTCCGCCGTCCGCGAGCAGGCCGACCGGCAACGGGCGGAGCACGAACAGGCGGAACGGCAGCGGCAGCACCAGATCCGGACAGGACTGACGCGACGCGAGGAGGACGTGCTCGGGCTGGTGGCGCAAGGACTGTCCAACGCGGCGATCGCGCGCCGGCTGCTGGTCACCGAGAAGACGGTGAAGAACCACCTGCACCACGCCTTCGCCAAGCTGCACGCGGGCAACCGCACCGAGGCCGTGCTGCGCTGGACCGGCCGATGAGCGCCGGCGTGGCGCAGCGCCGGGTACTGGTGCGGCGGCTGGGGTGGACGGCGCTCGCCGCCGGGGTCGCGGCGGCGGCCGTGCTGGTGACGCCGGTGGTCGTCCCGTTCTCGCCGCCCGCGCAGGTGGCGCCGCCGCCCACGTCCGTGGTCACGTCTTTCGTCGTCACCTCAACGGTTGTCGTCGTTCCGCCCGCCGCCACCCCGTCAGCCGCTGTCCCGTCCCGTGAACCGGTGAAGGCCGACCCGCCGGCCCCGTCCGCTCCGCCGCCGCCCGCGTTCCGGAGCATCACCGTGCACGCGGCCGATCCGGCGAACCTGCGCAACGGCGCGCGCGTCATCGAGTGCGCGAGCTGCCGCGGTGGCAGCCGGGTCGGCTACATCGGCGGCCCGAACACCCTCGCCATTCGCCTCACCGGAGTGCCCGCGGCCGGGACCCGCACCCTGACGATCGTCTACGAGACGGAGGAGCCGCGGACGCTCGTGGTCGCCGTCGGTGACGGTGCGGCGCAGACCCGGCGGCTCACCGGGGCGGCGAGCCTGCTGATCCCGGCGACCACGACGCTCGAGGCGTTCGTGCCCGCCGGGGACAGCTGGGTCAGGTTCTTCAACGACTCCGGCTCGGCACCGGACGTCAACGAGCTCGTGGTGAGCTGAGGCCGGAGGTCAGAAGTTCCCGGCCGTGTTGCACTGCACCACCTGCACCACGCAGTCCTTCACGCGGTGCCCGAGCGCGTCCTCGTCCCAGGCGGCGAACACGTCGCCGTGCATGGACGAGGGCAGTCCCGAGGCCAGCCGGAAACCGTCCGCGCTGCCACCGGTCGGGTAGGAGATGGAGAACGTGACCGCGGGGATGGGCACCGGGAACTGGTCGGTGCACCGGCCGCCCTGGCCGAACGCGACGTGGCTCTTGTGGTCGGGGCTGTCGAGGTGCTGCCCGTCCCAGCACTCGGGGAAGCGCATGGTGAAGTGCAGCGTGCCGCCGTCGCACACCGGCCAGTTGCCGTCCCGGCTGCGGGTGGCCCCTTCCAGCGGGCCGCCCGCGCAGTAGAACTGGTTGACCGCGCCGGCCGGGGTCGGCACCTGCCGGGTGGCGTCGCCCACGACCATCCGCAGGCCCTGCGGCATCGGGAGGGTCTTCGACTTGTCGCCGAGCAGCGACCCGTAGTAGACCACCACCTGCTTCGGCTGGACGGGCTGGTCGCGTTCGTACAGCGTCGGGACCCAGTACGCCGAGTGGTCCTGCACCGGCTGGCAGCTCGACGCGGTGAAGCGCATCAGGTCGTCGAACGTGGTGTGCGCGTTGGTCCGGTCGTTGCCGATGAACGAGTGCATGTGCGACGCCCCCGGCAGCCCCGGCAGCACGATCGGGTCGTCCGGCGCCGAGTGGCTGTACGTGCACGTGGCGTTGAACTCGGCGTTCCGGTTCGCGTTCGGCGGCACGGTCCTCGGCGTCATCGCGCGGAACGCCGCCAGCTGCGCGTTCCACTTCGCCTGGTCCACCGGGATCCACGCCCCCGCCGCCCGCGGCTGGTCGTTCCCGGGCACCGGACCCGCCTCCGCGCCTCCGTGCGGCACCAGCACCGCTCCGACGACCGCCAGCACGGCGCCGGCGAGTCCGAGCCGACCGGCGGGCCTCTTCCCGCCGACCGGCCTCCTGTCACCTGACACGGCTTCCTCCTTCGCTCGCAGCACCACCGCTGCCAGCCGAAGCTAGGGCGCCGCGACGCCGGGTTCCTGAGCCGGAAGTCCCAGGGCTGCCCAGGTCCGGGACCCAGGTGGGAGCCCGGTCGCACCGGGCTCCCACCCGCGACCTACAGCTTCACCAGGTACACCTTCGCCGATCCCCAGCCCTCGGGACCGGTGACGCGCACGAGGTGACAACCGGCCGTCAGCGTCAGCACCCGCGTGCGGTACGTACCGGCCGCACCACCGACGTACCCCAGTTCCACGCCGTCGACGTAGGTGTTCCAGTACGACACGCCCGCGACCTCGTACTCGACCGCGTACGAGCCGGCGGACGGAGCGGTGGCGTCGAAGTCGTGCACACCGGTGACGGTGCCGAGCAGCTGCCTGCTCTCCGACTGCGCGACGGCGGACGCGCTGGGTGCCGCGACCGCGTCCGTGGCGCCGGTGACGCCCACCGCACCGAGCACCGCGAGCAGCGCCGCTCCGACGGCGACCTTCTTCCCGTGCTTCACCAAGGCTTCCTGCCTCCCCTGTCGGGACCTTCTCGGCGTGGCGGCGGAGAAGACTCTCCGTCAGTCCGATGTGGACTGTCTTCGTGAGAGCGCTTCCATGCTTGCGGGTGCGGACGATCGCTGTCAAGGACGACCGGCGCCGCGTGAGCACCGTCGGACACCGCCGGACCCGCTCACCCCATCGAGAAGACGCGACCCGCCCAGACCTCGGCCTCCTGCTGGGTCTCGTACTCGTCCAGGTACGGACCCGCCGCCACGACCACGCCGAGCGCGTGCAGCCGTTCGGCGTGCTCCTGCGAGACCACGCCGTTGGCGCCGACCTTGACGCCGAGCTCCTCCGCGCGGTCGACCACGTACCGCACCTGGCGCGTGGCCCACTCCGGCGGGTCGTCGAGCGCGACCGCGGCCACGACCGGCCCGACGAACATCGCGCCGGGCACCGGCAGGTCCAGCGCGGCGATGAGCTCGATGTCGGACAGCCCCGCGACGTCCAGCACGAACACGATGCCGAGCCGCGTCAGGACGCCGATCGACTCCTTCAGGTCGCCGCGCACGTCCAGCAGCGACGCGCTGTTCGTGCACAGCATCAGCCGCCCCGCCTCCAGGCCGTGCCGTTCGAGCTCGGTGCGCACGATGCCCACGAGGTCCGCGTCGATCGCCATGCGCCGGGGCAGGTTCAGGCACACCACCGGTGCGCCGTCGCCGAACCGGGCGCGCCAGTCCGCGGCGGTCTCCACCGCCTCGGACAGCAGGTGCCTGCCCAGCGGCAGCGTCATGCCGGTGAGCTCCGCGAGCTCGTACACCTCGTCCGCGTGCAACCGGCCGGCCTGCGGATGCCGCCAGCAGAGGCAGGCCTTGAGCGACGTCACGACCGGGGCGTCGGGCAGGACGACCTGCGGCCGGTAGACGACGCCGATCTCGCCGGTCTCGATCGCACCCGCCAGTGACGCGGCCAGGTAGTAGCGGTCGCGTGCCGCGCGGTCCGTCTCCTGGTCGAACAGCACCCACTGCGACTTGCCGAGCTCCTTGGCGCGGTGCAGCGCGACCTCGGCGGACCTGAGCAGCGCGCGGTGGTCGGACCCGGCCGCCTCGGCGACGACGATGCCCACGCTCGCGCTGACACCGACGCCGGCCGGGCCGTGGTAGACGGGCTGGGCGAGCTTGCGGAGCATCTCCTCGACCCGCGCCACCACGGACTGGTGCGTGAGCCTTCCCCTGATCGCCACCGCGAACTCGTCGCGGAACAGCCGGGCGATGAAGGTCCCCTCGCCGGCGAAGATCTGGCGGAGCGTGCCCGCCACGGCGCGCAGCACGAGGTTCGCCACGTCCGGGCCCAGTCCGTCGTTGATCACGCCGAACCCGTCGAGGTCCAGGAACAGCAGGGCGATCTGCTCACCGCCGCCGGCGGTGGCGACCTCGCTCTCGACCTTCGACCGGAAGTAGGCGTCGTTGGGCAGCCCGGTCAGCGAGTCGTGCAGCGTCTGGTGGCGGAAGGTCTCCTGCAGCTGCCTGAGCTCCTGCACGTCCTCCAGCAGGAACAGCACGGCCGCCTCGGTGTCCGGCAGCGCGGCCGCGGACAGCCGGACGGTTCTGCTCAGCGCGTCCGAGACGCGGATCTCCACCTCACCGCGGACGACCTGGTCCGGGCGAGCGCGGACCTGCTCCGGAGCGTCCGCCAGCAGCCGCCGGCTCAGCTCGTCCGCCGCCAGGTCGCCGATGCCGAACCCGGTCGGCGCTCCGGCCGCCGCTGCTTCGGCCAGCTCCGCGAACACCGCGTTGGCGGTGACCACCGTTCCCGCCGCGTCCGTGATCGCGGCCGCCGTCGGGCACGTCTCGAAGACCGTGTCGAAGCGGAGGCGGGCACGCGCACCGGACCGGTCGCCGTCCCGCAGCAGCCGGTCCAGCCGCCCGGCGACCAGCTCCTCCAGCTCTTCGTCCGACCGGGTGGAATTCCGGAGGTCGGCCACCCATCTGCGAGCCAGGTCGGCTATGTCGGGTGCGCTGTCGGACTCCGTCACGCGGACACCTCACACCAAGTTGTTCTCGCCGCACAAGGGCATTCGCCCCCGCGTTCGGCCAACAGGGTGACAAAGGGGCCCCTCGCCCATCCGGATCACCCGGATGGGCAAGGGGGTCACGTGGCGCCGTCCCGAGCCGGCTGAACCGCATCCGGCGGATCCACGCACACCAGGTTCGTGACACGACGGCGTGCGGATTGCCTTTCTCGCGCGGTCAACCCGATCCGGTGAACCGGAGACGACGGCCGCCGCACTTCCCCACGTCGCGACGCCCACGCGCGGGTTGAGAGTCCTTTGTGGATACATTCGGCCCCCCGGTGGTCCACTGAGGACGCTCGGTCTCACCCGGCGTCGGTCAGGGTGAGCTCGGCCCAGACGGTCTTGCCCTTCTGCCGCTGCTCCTGGCCCCACGCCAGCGAGCACGCGGCGATGAGCGCGATGCCTCGGCCCCCGCCGTTGTAGGCCGGTCGCTGACAGGCCTCGTCCCGGCACCCGTCGTCGACCTCGATGCGCATCCAGCCACCGCGGCGGACCAGCCGGACCTCGCGCGGTGGCTCACCGTGCCGCAGCGCGTTGGACACCAGCTCGTCCAGCACGATGACGACGTCGGCACAGCGGTCTTCGGGCAGGTCGGCCAGCAGGCCGCGCGCCCAGTTGCGGACCCGCGCCATCTCCGAGAGGTCGTCGGCGACCGTCAGCGCGGCGACGGTGGTGCCAGGCTCGCCGAGCGGCACCTCGGTCTGCCTGCCCTCGCCACCACCGGGCGTGTACCGGCTCGTCGCGGTCATCGCGGCCCCACTTCCTTCCCTGCTCGTCGTGCGCGTGCCGAGGTGCCAGCGGCGTCACAGCTCCCGGGGAGATGTTCGCCGCGAGCACCCCGGACGGTTCACATCCATTCCAGGCGACGTCGACTCACAGCGCCGAATTTCAGCGCCCGAGGCCGTTGAGCACGTCGGAGAGCTGGCGTTCGGTGTCGTTGCCGAGCTTCTCGAAGACCACCTTGGCGATCGGCGTCGCGAGCTTGGCCGCGCCGTGGAACTCCAGCTCGTTGGTGTAGGTGATCTTCGAGCCGGTGCCGTCGGGCGTGACGTCGATGGTCTCGGTCGAGGTGGCCGTGTCGTTGCGGCCCACCAGGACGACGCGTTCGTCGGTGAGCTGCTCCAGCGTGTACGTCAGCTCGGTGGTGATGCCGGCGATCTTCGAGGTGTTGTGCCACGACGACCCGACCCGGACGGGACCGCTGTCCTCGCGGACGCACCGCTCGGTGCCCGGATCCCACTGCTCGGCGTTGCCGAAGTCGGCGAGGTACGGCACGACAACTGCGGGACCGGGCTGGACGGTGAACGTGCGCGAGACGGTGGACATGGTCGCTCCCTCGTGGATGCTCGTGAAGTGCTCCGGACACCAGGCCCCCGGATACCCGTTCACCGGGCCGCTGTACCGAAACGTGCCGAACCACGCATGCGCCCAGTCCACTCCGGACCGCGTGCGCCCGCTACGGCGCCAGCGCGGAGCCGGACCGGATCTGGGCGATCAGCACGTCGAGATCGGCCACCGGAGGGATGTCGGCGGCCGTCGCCGTGAGCAGCCGCGCGGTCTCGGCCACCGCGCGTTCGTCCTGCCACGGCTCGGGGATGCCCGCGATGCTGGCCTTCCCGTCCGGGCCGCGCGTGATCGTGACGGCGTCGAGGCGGTGCCGCACGAGGGGACGCGCCGGGTCGAGCGAGAAGTGGTCGAACACCAGGGGCGTGCCGACCCCGCCGTGCCCGGCTCCCTCCAGCTCGTTCTGGTCGAACCTCAGCAGCGCCCGCCGGACCGAGCCGTTCCGGAGGCGTTCGTCCCGCAGCAGGATCGAGTACCGGCGGGCGGGGTCGACGCGCACCTCGCGGTCGTCGGCGTTGTCGAGCAGGCGGGCGAGCGCGCGGTACCGGGCGGCCATCGGCGGTGTCACGTGCCGGTCGGCTTTCAGCTCCGCGCGCACGAGCCAGGCTCCCGCGAGTGCGACGAGGACGCAGGCCACCGCGACCGCGACACCGAGCCCACCCAAGTGGACCAAGGGCACGACCACGGCGGCCGCGACCGCGACCACGAGAGGTGTGCCCACGAGGACGCGGCGCACCCACCTCGGTGGTGGTGAGGACGAGCGACGCATGCGGCCTCCCGGGCTGGGTCTGTCGTGAGGTGATCGGCCCGACCGGTACCGCTGTTACGCCGCGCGGTCACGTCACGCGCGGCGGCGTCGTGTGAGGCCCGACTCCATCCTGTTTCGGATTTCGCCGTCCAGGGCACTCCCGGGCCAACGTGCGCACCCGAGTTTCGGTTTCGGGTGTCGAGGAAGGAAGAGGGAACGACATGGGCGCCGATGACAAGCTGGAAGCCAAGGGCGACGAGCTCAAGGGCAAGGTGAAGGAAGGCGTCGGCAACGCCACGAACGACGAGGGCCTGCGTGCCGAGGGTCAGGCCGACCAGACCAAGGGCCACCTCAAGGAAGCGGTCGAGAAGGTCAAGGACGCCTTCAAGTAAGGCAGTTCTGACAGCACCGGCCCCCGCAAGTCGCTGCGGGGGCCGGTCGTCGTGCTTTCAGTCCACAGAGGACCGCGTGGTGGGCGTGCGTCACTCCCCCGGCTTCGCGGTCAGCGGGAAGCTCACCCCGGTGAGCCGCTCCGACGTCTCCCACAGCCGGCGCGCCAGCACCGGGTCGCTGGCCGCCGCCGAGCGTCCGACCAGCGCGGGGTGGCCGTGCAGCTCGAACCGGCCGTCCGGGCCCACGTAGCTGGCACCCGGCAGGTCCTGGGTGGCCGCGTACAGCGACGGCAGCGCGCCCTCGAGCTCGGTCTGCGCCAGGTAGCGGCCGGCGATGTGCACGATCTTGACGAGGTGCCGGTTGCGACCCTTGGTCCCCAGGTTGCTCGCCGTGTAGCCGGGGTGCGACGACAGGGCGCGCACCGCCGAGCCGGCCTCGCGGCAGCGCCGTTCCAGCTCCAGGGTGAACAACAGGTTCGCGAGCTTCGAACGGCCGTAGGCCCGCACCGGCGAGTAGCCGGCACGGGCGAAGTCCAGGTCGTCCAGGTCGAGCACACCCGCCTTGTGCGCGCCGGAGGCCACGGTCACCACGCGATCGGTGATCGACGGCAGCAACAGGTTCGTCAGCGCGAAGTGGCCGAGGTGGTTGGTGCCGAACTGGAGCTCGAACCCGTCGGCCGTGTGGCCGTGCGGGGTCATCGCCACCCCGGCGTTGTTGACCAGGACGTCGATCCCGCCCTGCCAGCCCTCGGCGAACGCGCGCACCGACGCCAGGCTCGCGAGGTCCAGTTCGCGGACCTCGGTGGTGCCTCGCATGGTGGCCGCCGCCCGCTCACCGGCGGCGACGTCGCGCACCGCGAGCACCGTGCGTGCTCCCGCCGCGGCGAACGCGCCGGCCGTGCCGCGGCCCACGCCGCTGGCCGCGCCCGTCACGACGACGGTGCGGCCGGTCAGGTCGGGCAACTGGTCCGCGGTCCACCGGGGTTTCGTCATGATCGCCAGCTTAGGCGCCGACGCACGAAGGAGCCTCCCCGGACTTCGAGTCCGGGAAGGCTCCCCTGCAGTGGGTCAGATGGTGGTCAGGAGCACTTGCGCCCGTCGTTCACGCACTTCACGATCTTGGCCATCGTCTGGTCGGAGTTGACGTTGGCGAAGTCGTTGTGGTCGGAGAACGGGTTGTGGTTCTCCTCCGGGAACGCGTCGAGCTGGTACTGGCCCTTCTGCTGGACGTCGCGGGAGATGTTGTAGGAGATGCTGATCCGCAGCTGCGGGATCGCCTTGAAGCCCTGCGGGCACGCGCCGGTCTGCTTGTCGGCGAACCGGACGTGGTCGCGGTGGTTGGCGCTGTCGGCGTTCTGACCGTCCCAGCAACCCGGGAAGTCGTGCACGCGCATGACCTTGCTGCCGTTCGGGCAGACCACGTACTTGTCGGAGAGGCGGTCCTCGAACCCGCCGCAGGTCCACGTCGCGCGGGCGTTGGCGGGGCCGCGGCTGGTCGGCTTGGCGTCACCGGTGACCATCTTGAGGAACTGCGGCATGCCGGTGACCTTGCTGGTCGCGTTGCCGCGGTACTCGATTTTCACCTGGGCCGGCCGGACGATCTTGCCGTTGTTGCCGACGAGTTCGAGGTTCTTGCCGGTGGGCGCGGCCAGCGGCGGGGCGGCGGTGGTCGTGGCGGCAGGCGGGGTGGTCGTGGTGGCACCGTTGTTGTTGCCGCCGTTGTTGTTGCCGTTGCCGTTGCCGTTGCCGTTGTTGCCGTTGTTGTTGCCGCCGTTGTTGTTCTCGCCCTCACCGTTGTCGTTGAGGCCGCACTTCGCCAGGCGGTCCAGGCCCTGCGGCTTCTCGCCGTTGCGGCCGATCGCGATCGCGATGCGGTCGAGGGTCGCGACCCGCTTGTCCTTCAGCGGCCCGAGGATCGCGTTGTCGATGAAGTTGGCGCCGCCCTGGCCCTTGGTGGTCACCAGGCGCTGGTTGGCCTCGGCGATCTGCTTGTCCAGCAGGTCGAGGTTGTTGTCCACCTCGTCGAGGGCCTGGTCCGGAACACCGTCCAGCGCGCCGCGCACGGACGGGCACTTGATCGTGGGCGTCGCGGCGTCGTTCTGCTCCGCGTTGTTCTGCTCGGCCTGCTGCAGAACGCCTTCCGCGGCGAACTTGCGCGGCTTCGACGAGTGCTCGCCGTGCCCACCGCCGCCGTGGCCGTGGCCCCAGCGCAGGTCGCAGTCGGCGAGCGGCTTCAGGTTCGGCTTGCGCGAGGACCGGGCCAGCGCGTTCGCGATGCGGTCGAGGGTCGCCGCGCGCTTGTCGCGCAGCGGGCCGAGAACGGTGTTGTTGACGAAGTTCGGGTCAGCGGGGTTCTGGGCGCGCGACACCCGGTCGTTGGCCTCCCTGAGCTGCTGGGCGAGCTGCTGGAGGTTCCGGATGATCTCGTCGCGCACCCGCTGCGGAACGGCGGGCAGGCGCTCGGCGACACCGGGGCACGCGACCTCGCCGGGGCCGTTCTCCTTGACCTTGTCCGGGTTGGAGCCGACGTCCTGCGGGTTGGCCTTGGGGTTGATGCGCACGACCGGCCAGAAGTAGGACGAGCGGTCGCCGTTGCGGCAGGTGGTCTCCGAGTCGAGCAGGCTCTCGTCGGTCGACTCCGCGCTGATCGACAGGTTGCCCACGAAGTCGTGGACGTGCTGCGCGCCGTGCTTCAGACCCGGCTGGGCGACCGGGTTGTCGGCGCTGAACTTGCCCTGCTCGTTCGTCCCGCAGTCGACCGTGAACACGCCGGCGGCGCCGTTCTTGCCGACCTTCGGATCCACGACGTTCTTGCCCACCTGCTCGATGGGCACGAACGCACCGAGCGGTGCCGGGTCACCGTTGTTGGCGGCGAGCGCCACGGCGGCGGTGCCCGCTGCGACAACGGCCACCGCAGACAGCGAAGCGATCAGGCGGAACTTCCGTCTGTCCGTCACGCGGTGCGTCATACGTCCTCCTCGTTCATGCGGCGCATGACCGGGGATACGTACGGTGTCGCGGATCGGCTCAACCGAATTGTGACCGTCGAACAAAATCGAACGTTG